>JAPUKT010000309.1 GCA_027295555.1 Deltaproteobacteria bacterium | reverse complement strand
CGACTGCAGCCCAGCTCTTCCGCCAGCGCTCGAAGCGTGACACCCGGGTAGCCGAGCTTTGCGAATTGACGCTCGGCGACCCGACGGAGTCGCTCGCGGAACGCGTGTTCCGCTTCAGCGGTCAGGACTCGAGGCATGCCGGCAAATTGACGCTATAAATTGACGCCGTCAAATCAAGCGCAATCCCATCCAAATGGCCCGGAATATGCCCGCTTTTGTGCCGCGGAGAGTGCACAGGCGGACTAACGGGTGATGCTGACGGTGCCGCTTGGTGAAGTAGCGGCGGCGTTGTTGTCCATGACCTGTGTGGTGGGCGGCTCGACCGAAGCGATCGGGTGAACCAGCGGTTTGATGAAGAAGGGGGCGGAGCCGTCATCCGGATCCGGCTCCACACTGATCACAGCGGTGTACTCAGCGGTGAGATCTCTCTGACGGCATCCGAGGTACCCATCGCGCTTCGACAAGGGGTCATCGACGTCGGCCTCGTGGACGTGGCGACGCCCAGTGAACAGTTGGCCTGCGAGCTGGTGCGCGAATGTTCGCTGGGGGTCTACGCTTCGAGCGACATCCCCTCACCAGGCAGCACCGACCATCTTGGAAGGACGTCACGGCGAGCGAGTACATCGCCATCGCCCACTACGGTGGCGGGGTCTGGCAGCTAGGTAACACCACGCCCAGGGTCCATGTCGATGACCCAGAGACCGCCGCACTGATTTGCAAGCGCCGCCGTGCGGTCACCGTGCTGCCAGACGCGTTCGCCGAATCGTTAGGCTTGGCGCGATTGCGCCTATCGCTGCGAGCAACGATCCCACTCTATCTCTTGCATCGCCCCACGCTCACCATCGCGGGACGAAGCGAAGCCGTCGTGGAGGCGCTACGCGCGACGCTAAAGGCGGACGGGTCAGCATCGATGTCGACCCGAGATCGCCAGAAGGCTAAATAGGAGGGGAACAACCCCACCGCGTTGAGCTGGGCTCCGCTGCTCAAGTCGCGACGCAGTACAACCGATACACGTGCACTTCGCGCTTCAAATAGGCGCCGGTGATGCCGGCCAGGAAGACCTGCCAGGCGCGCAAGGTGGGCTTGCCGAGGTTTTTCAGCATGGTCTCTTCATTGGCCATCATGCGCTCGTACCAGGCGGTGGTGGTCTTGGCGTAGTGGAAGGTGAGGTTGACCATCTTTTCGACTTGGAAGCCGTTCTTTTCGAGGGCGCGGACGTGTTCGCCGACGGTGAACCAGTGGAAGCCGGGCCAGACGTACTTCTTGTTGAAGGTGATGCCGACGTTGAAGTCGATGGGGTTGCTCTGGTGGGCGGTCATCAGGGCGTGGTGCAGGTAGCGGCCGCCGGTCTTGATGCGCTTGCGCACTTCCTTGACGTAGGGGACGAGCCCGCGCGGGCCGACGTGGCTGACCATGCCGGTCGACGTGAGGTGGTCGTAGACGCGGTCGTCTTCGCGGTAGTCGCCCTCGTTGAGCTCATAGGCCGATGGGTCGAAGCGCTCTAGGAGGCCGCGGCCCTCGGTGGCCTGGTTGTGGGAGTGGGTCCAGCCGACGACCTTCTTCATCGGGTAGTTTTCGAGCGCGACTTCGAGCTGACCGCCGTAGCCGCAGCCGATGTCGAGGACTTCGTCGTCGGGCTTGGGGGCGATGTAATCGATCGCGTCCTTGAACTTTCGCCAGTGGGCCTTTTCGAGTGAATCCCAGTCGTCCTTCTCCCCCTCGCCTGCGCGAAGCAGCTCGCTGATGTTCAGGTCGTGAGGCCGCTCGAACATGCCGCACGAGTACGACATGTAGCGGCGGTCGAGGTACACGTTCAGCGCCTCTTGCGGGATGTCGTAGTGGCTCTTCACGCTGACTTTCGCGCGCCGCACATTTTGAAACGCCGCCACATCGAGCGCCCGCGCCGCCAGGTGCCACGCCTTGAGCTCGAAGTTCCCGTGCGTGTTGATATAGGGCAGGGCGTACAGGTTGCCCGTCAGGTCCACATCGCCCTCGACAAAGCGTTCGAGGAGCCGAAGCCCGTCGAGCCGCAGCAAATCGCGCCCGGCCGCCTCGGTATGCATCTGCACGTCGAGTGGCTTACCGCAGAAGTGCGCCTCCCCGCGCCCGACCGAGTACTCGTTCCCGAGCCAGTCGGTCACATTGATCTGCCAGGGAAAGTCGCGAAACCCATCCTCAATGAAACGCCGGAGCTCGTCAGCGACGCTGCGCCGCCGCGCACGCAGACTTCCGATACTCCCAAGTCGACTCCCAATCGATTCCATCACGACCTCCCTGGCGGCAAGCGGTCCGAGGAACCTACCGCCAGCGCAGACGCGACGCCAGGCGCCACAAGTCTACGACCGATCCCAGTCCAACCGCGTCGCCGTCCATGAAGTGCCATCGGCGTCATTATCACCCGTGAATCAGCTTCGGTCCGTGGTAATAAGAGACCCTATGACGGCCGCGAGCATCAGAGGCTTGTCCGAAAGCGAGGAAGACCGCGCGTTCCTGCAACGGCGCGTCGCACTCTTCAGCCTCTGCGTGGGGGGCTCGTACCTTTTCTTCTGGCTCTACCGCCTGATCACCTTGCTTCTCTTCTCGTCCTACAGCGGCCTCGGCGTGGATTTCGCGCATCCCTCGTTTTGGTGGCATCTGGCGGCCGCTGGGTTCTTTCTGCTGCCGTGGTTCCTGTGCCGGAGCGGCAAGCGCAGCACACGCTTCATCTCAGCCGTGGATCTCGCCGCGCTCAGCTTGGGCGTGCTCGCAACGAGCGCGATGTCGATGTCCATCCCGCTCGAGAGGCGGCCTGATTTCATCATCCTGCTTGCGCTCACGTATGTGATGCTGGGAAGGTCGATCTTTGTGCCGTGCACCGGCCGCTGGACCCTGACGCTAGGAACCCTCATCGGGGCGGTCCTCCTCACTTCCGTCTACGTTCGCTCTCTGGGGCTAGACTGGCAGAAGTGGTCCACGCTCTATCCGGAGCTCGCCGAGCTGACAGCGGCGCGCGCCGCAGCGAACATCACGATCGAGATCGCGGTGTGGTGGGTGCTCACAACCACGCTCGCCACCATGACTTCGGCCGTCATCTACGGGCTTCGATGCCGAGTCCATGAAGTAGAGCAACTGGGGCAGTACCGGCTCGAAGAGAAGCTCGGCGAGGGCGGGATGGGCGTTGTCTACCGGGCGAGCCACGCATTCCTTCGTAGGCCCACAGCCGTGAAGCTCCTGCCTCCCGAGAAGGCGGGCGCCGACAACCTGCGCCGCTTCGAGCAAGAGGTGCAGCTCACTGCAAGCCTCACGCACCCCAACACGATCACGATTTTCGACTATGGCCACACGTCGGATGGGCTCTTCTACTATGCGATGGAATACATCGATGGACTGATCTTGTCGGACCTCGTCGCACGATCGGGCGCGCAACACCAAGGCCGTGTCGTCGACTTGATGCGACAAACGGCGTCGGCTTTGGTCGAGGCGCACGGCATCGGCCTGGTTCACCGAGACATCAAGCCCAGTAACATCATGGTGCGTCTGTTGCACCCGCACGGCGGGGCTGGTGATTGCTTCTATGTGCTGGACTTTGGTCTCGTCATAGAGGTCCGGCAGGACGGCGGGATGGTGCTCA
>JAPUKT010000308.1 GCA_027295555.1 Deltaproteobacteria bacterium | reverse complement strand
TGTTCGATACCAGCCTATTTGTCGATCTGCACCGCTAGCCGGAATTGTTCTGCGGCTTCGAACGGCGGTCAGGAGAGGGGCCAACCCTTTATCCCGTTGCCTGTGCGCCCCAAGCCTGGGCATCGGCGTCGGTTTACATGTTGTTGCAAGCAATCCTCGGTCTATCCATTGACGCTCGGCAAGGACGGGTCCAGCTGAGGTCGCCGGCACTTCCCCCCTCACTGGAGGAGGTCCGCATCAAATACCTTCGCGTCGGAGATGCCCACCTAGACCTCACACTGCGACGCCACACCCATGATGTCAGCGTCACCATCGACCGGCGCGTGGGCGACTTGGAGGTGAACGTGTTGAAGTGAGGGGAAGGGAGCATAGCCAAAACAAGGAGCCTCTCCTGAGCGCGAAAAGTTGTCCTGAAAATCCTCGTGTCCCTGGTTCGATTCCAGGTGTGGGCACCGCTCGAAAGCAAGGCCCCCGCAGCCGAAAAGGACGGTGGGGGCTGTCCCTTTTTGGGGATATCGGCGCATGATAGGCTCGGGTCGCGCGAGGGAGGGCAAATACAGTGGAGAGTCGATGGTCCGACGCAGACGCTCAAGCGACAATCGAACGCTATCGCGATGACCCTCGCGTCAACCAAGACGTGGCGCTTCGGGTCCATTCGTCACGACTGATCGGTCGAGATCCGGCGCTCGTGCTGCACGGCGGCGGAAACACGTCCGTGAAGACGACCGCGCGTGACGACACTGGCCAAGAGGTCGCCGTGCTTTGCGTGAAAGGGAGCGGTTGGGACCTCGCGGACATCGAGCCTGCGGGTCTCCCTGCCGTTCGCTTGGAGAGCCTCGCTGCCCTGCGCGAGCGAGAAGCGCTTTCCGACGAAGACATGGTCAACGCCCAGCGAACTCGCCTGATCGATTCGAGCTCTCCCAATCCGTCCGTCGAAACGCTTCTGCATGGCTTCTTGCCCCACAAGTTCATCGACCATTCGCATGCCGATGCGATTCTGGCGCTCGTCGACCAGCCCGACGCGGAAGACCTCTGCAAAACGGTGTTCGGCGATACGCTTGCGGTCGTTCCCTACACCATGCCGGGGTTTGCGCTCGCCAAGCTCGCAGCGGAGACCTACGAGCGAAACCCGGATGTCGAGGGCTTGCTGTTGCTTCGGCATGGGCTCTTCACGTTCGGACAGACCGCCAAAGAGAGCTATGAGCGGCACATCACTGCCGTGGACAAGGCCGAGCGCTTTGCCGCCGAAGCGTCCGCGAAGGTCCGAATCGAACGGGTGCCTCGCCTGTCGATCGACTACGGGGCTGTTGCTCCGATCCTCCGAGGAAAGCTCGGTGAGGCAGGGCGATATTATCTGCTGAGCCTTCGCCGAAGCGACGAGATCGACGCCTTTCTGAGTCGCGCGGATGTTGGGACTATCACGCAGCGCGGCACAGCGACTCCAGACCACGTGATTCGCACCAAACGCGTGCCGCTTCTTCTCGATCTGACCCCTTCGATGAACGAGGCCGCGATCGACGCGCTCATCGACCAGCGCCTCCGCGCCTATCGAGAAGACTACCTCGCCTACGTCGAGCGCGAATCCACCGCCAAGGGCCGCGACGTGGCGCGTCTCGACCCCGATCCACGGATCATCCTAGTGCCTGGGATCGGCCTGATCTCGGCGGGCACGACCGAGAAGGCGGCCACGATCGCCGGCGACATCTACGAGCACACCATGGGCGTGATCGAGTCAGCGGAGGCGATCGGCCGCTACGACGTGCTGTCGACCGCCGACCTCTTCGACATGGAGTATTGGTCGCTCGAGCAGGCAAAGCTCGGCAAAGCCAAGCCAAAGCCTCTGCAGGGAAGGGTGGTGTACCTGACCGGTGCTGCCCGGGGGATCGGCGCCGCCTGCGCTCGCGCGTTCGCCGAGTCGGGCGCGTCTCTATATCTGACCGATCGCGACGAAACCGGTCTCACCAAGGTCGCGGAGTCGCTTGGCGCATGTTTCGAGGCCGTCGATGTCTCGGACGAAGCAGCGGTTCGTACGAGCGTCGACCGATGTGTTCGTTTGTTTGGGGGCCTCGACGGTATCGTGTCGAACGCTGGCATCGCTCCGCAAGGCGCGATCGACGCCATCCCGACGGACGACCTCAAGCACAGCTTCGAGGTGAACTTCTTTTCGCATCAGTACCTCGCCTCGGCGGCGGTTCGCGTGATGCGAGCGCAGGGGACGGGTGGCTTTCTGCTCTTCAATGCGTCGAAGGCGGCCTTCAACCCGGGGAAAGACTTTGGCCCTTACGCGATCCCCAAGGCGGCCGTCATCGCGCTCATGAGGCAGTACGCGATCGAGGCCGGGAGCATCGGGGTGCGGAGCAACGCCGTGAATGCCGACCGCGTCCGGACCGGGCTGTTGGCTTCGGAGGACGTCGAGAAGCGGGCCAAAGCGCGTGATTTGGATGCGGACGCTTACTACCGCTCCAACTTGTTGGGCCGTGAGGTGGCTTCTGAAGACGTGGCGGACGCCTTCGTCAACCTTGCGCTTGCCCCGAGCACCACGGGGTGTGTCATCACGGTCGACGGTGGAAACATCGCAGCTGCACCCCGCTAGTAAGCTCTGTCGAGCGTGGATCCCCTGTCAGGCACCGGTACGTCGGCGCCGTTTCGAAGAGCCAAATAGAGCGCGGCCAAGATGAGGGTGGCCAATGGTCCTCCAACCAGAAAGCCGACGCCGCAGAGCA
>JAPUKT010000307.1 GCA_027295555.1 Deltaproteobacteria bacterium | reverse complement strand
GTTGCACCGGAGCCAAGCTCACTGCCACCGCCCTCAACGAGCTCAAGCGCCGCGGCGGCAAACGCGCCATCGTCACCATGTGCATCGGCGGCGGTATGGGCGCCGCCGGCCTCTTCGAAGCGGTCAACTAGAGACGATGATCAACCGCGTCGGGACACGACGCTATCGACCCCAATATAAGGCGAGTCACCGGCCGATCGGCTATCCTTTAACCGAGGGCGAGGCGCCTCACCGAGGGTGACACATCCCGCACAAGAAGGGGGAACGATGGACAGAACCGTCAAGCAGCTATTGGGTATCGCGGTGCTCGGGGGTATCGCGTATGTCGTGTTCTTCGTCCCTTTTGACGGTCAGACGCCGTACGAGCACGCGTCCAAGTTCGTGAAGGACGGCGTCGCAACGGCCAAAGGAAGCGTCCAAATCGACGACGGGCACAGCGCGTTTCCGCACGCCGATGAGGGGTTGCGACTTGAGGATGCGGATGAGGGTGAGACCTACGCGCCGAACCGTGGAGAGAACAACCTGGGGCGCAACCTCAATAAGAAGATCTACGACTCTGCCCAAAGGCGCGAACAGCGCAGGCAGCGCAGACAGGACAGCTGGCAGTAGGTTCAGGCTTCGTCGGCTTGACGCGCGCAATTCGGGCGCTGAAGGAGCCTTGGGCTCCGCCATGGGCGGGGCGAAAGTAGCAGAATCGGGATCGGAGGCGACGCGTGGTCACCCATGACGCGAATGTCCGGAAGTGCTCGCCTGCTGGCACACCCTGGCGCAGCGGTCCTAGGTGACCATGTGAGGTTTCGGCGGCACGCATATTGCCTGGTCGATCGAGTATGCGTACTCCTCGCTTCCTCGCCCTCGCACTTTCCTTGCCGCTGCTCGCTCTCGCGATTACCGGCTGCATGTCCTCTGACTCTGGCGCCAGCGGATTCGGGACCGGCCCCTCCGGCGCCGGCGACTTCGGGGCCACGCAGGGTGGCATTCAGGACATGACCTTTGCGCGCGACACGGTGAATGCCGGTCGAGTGCCTCCCGCGGAAGCCTTCGTGGTCGAGGCGATGTTCTCGGAGCACGACTTGCCCTTGGACGGCGAGACCTGTACGACCTTGTTGTGTTTGCGTGCGGCGATCGGCGTCGCGCCCAACGAGGCCAACGAGCCATCGGCCTGGGTTCAGGTTGGTATGTCGTCGACCGTCGATCCCGACACGTTCGAGCGACCTACGCTATCGCTGGTGGCCGTGGTCGACGTCTCCGGTTCGATGGGTTGGGGCTACGGCGAAAATGGTACGCCCGCAGGGCTTTCCAAGGCGTTGCTGACCCAGGTGTCTGAGCGCCTTGGCGAGGGGGACCGTTTCTCGATCGTCACGTATGGCTCTTCGTCCCGCGTTCACCTCTCCCCCGTCTCGGCGTCGGACCACGAACGTATTGCCGGCGCGATCGGGTCGCTGAGCGAGAACGGCTCGACGAACATGGAGGCTGGATTGAAGCTCGGATACGAGGTCGCCGCGGACGAGATCGGCCGTGCGGAGCGAGTGCGGCTGATGCTGTTTACCGACGTGCAACCCAACGTGGGTTCGACCACGGCAAGCGAGTTCGAACGACTGGTTCAAGAGGGCGCCGAAGGCGGGGCCGGGTTGACGGTGTTTGCCGTGGGTCTCGGACTCAATCCCGATGTGCTTCGAGGCATGAGCCAGATTCGCAATGCCAACGCGTTCAGCCTCACCGACCCGGAGCACGTTTCCGCGCTCATGGAGGACAGCTGGCCGTGGATGGTCAGCCCCATCGCGCACGACCTCGTTCTTCAGGCCACGGCCTCTGACGGGTTTGTGGTGGCCGAGGGCTTCGGCTTTCCCGAATCCACGTTGGAAGAAGCTAGCCTCTCGGTGAGCACGGTCTTCTTGAGTCGCCGACGTGGTGCCTTGTTGCTCCGGATCCGCCCCGAGAACGCGGCTGCGTTCGACGCCCTGTCGGTGCAGGTGTCGTTGGAGTATCAGACGATCGACGGTGAGCCGCGCGAAGAAGCCTTCACGAAGGACTTCTCGACCTTCACGGAGGACGTGAGCTTCGAGCAAGCAGGTGTTCACAAGACGGTAGCCTTGGCACGCCTGGTCTCTGGGATGAAGAGGGCCGCAGAGACCTACGGAATCGATCGGGATACCGCGGTGTCGGTCCTGCAGGAAGCGCACCTGCAGTTCGAAGAAACGCTAGACACCTTGGACGACCCTGCCCTCGAACGAGAGCGTGCGTTCTCGGCCGACCTGTTGCAGTTGATGCGGGAGGGCGCCTCGCAGGAATCGTTCTACGGCGGCTTCTGAGAAAGCCTCGCGGGAACCGAGAGGTTCAACCGGACCCGCTCGAAGGGAACCGAGGCCGGCACTGGGACTGAGGGCGGCACTGAGACCGAATTCGCGCCCGACTGACCGAGTCCAGATGAGGTCAGTCGGGCGTCGCCGGCTCATCCCCACGGTGCCGGGCACGCGTCATTCAACCCAACGAGGCTGTATCAAAGTCGATGAGGCCGTGCGGTCCGTGCGGCCAGTTCTAGGTAGACCCGCGACTCCATTCACCTAGCGGCCGCTATGAAATCCACCGACGCACGGTGGTGGTATCGTCAACGTGTGCGTCGCGACAGAACCTGCCCCGAATCGAACCTGGGAAGGTAGGCGCCGCCGTTGCCCTTGGGCGCCGGGTGGTTTAAGGAGGACACAATGGCAACCATCTACGAGAGCGTAACTATCAATCTTTCCGCCGAAGAGCTTTGGGCCAAAGTCGCCGACGTCGGACGAATCTCGGACCTGTTGGATGTCGTCCAGGAGAGCTCTGTCTCGGGGGACACTCGTTCCGTCCGGCTTAGCGACGGAGGCCAGCTGTCCGAAACGATCATCGGCATTGACGAAGAGCACCGCCGCGTCGCGTACACCATCACCGATTCTCCCTTCCCACTCGAGTTCCACGCGGGATCCATGCAGGTCGTCGACGAAGGTAATGGCAAGTCGACGTTTATCTGGATCGCAGATGTGAAGCCGGATTCCATGGTCGATGAGCTCGAACTCTTGTATAAGAGCGAGCTCGACGGACTTGGGGAGCGGCTCGGCGCCTAGACCCTGCTACTATTTTTGAGGAGTAGGTGACCCGGGGGGGGGGGGGGGGGGGGGGGGGGGGGGGGGGGGGGGGG
>JAPUKT010000306.1 GCA_027295555.1 Deltaproteobacteria bacterium | reverse complement strand
TGTACCAGTGCGCCGGGTTCGCTAACATCCAGAGGCCGTTTCCAAGATTGCCCAGCGCAAACAATCCGAGGATGATCGCCCAGGGGTCCGAACCGCTTGTCGAGCTTTGCTCGTTCATGAAGCTTTATCCATGTCTGGACGAATCGGCGCCAAACGAGGGTTTTGTGAAGATTTTTGCATGGCATCGTCCTCCAGGGCCGTATCAGCTTGGCCCGGTCTAATTAACAGTTCTGTTAATAATCTAATCCGCCCTCCTGTCAAGGGGTACCGTCCGGGGCTTGCCGACTCGCCCCCTGTCCACCGCCCAATATTCAGGCCGGCTTGCACGGAGTGCGCCCCGTGCTACTCCGCCCGCTCCTGACGCCAGAAACCAAGGCATTTCGGGTATATGGTGCATCTGATGAGCAACTCCCCCCTGTTGATCATGAAAGAGCGTTTCGGAGATGATCCGAAAAAGGCCAAAGAGAAGCTGGTTGCCGCGGTGAAGAAGGCCGCCGGCAAGGATCTTTGGCTCGATCGCCTCAATGAAACCAAGGGCCTGGCTCACGTCTCCAATAAAAAGCTGCTCCATCTCGAGCAGGTCTTTGAGAAAGTCGCGAAAGAGGTCGGTTCCCGAGACAAGCTCATCGGTGAAATCGCCAAGCTAGGCGGCCGTTCCAAAGACGAGGACTACAAGGCGCGGCTCGCCGAAGAATCGACGCCCACCTTGTGGGATAGATTCCAAGTAGTACAATCGAGTGCTGCTGGAAATCCGGCAAAAGGATCGAAGTGAAGCTGACCCGGCCTGAGGCCGTGTCGGTACAAGTGAAAGTAGTTGACCATGGGTAAGAGACTGTTCATCGGGGGGCTCGCGTGGGCCACGACGACCGAAGATCTGCAAGAGGCCTTTACACCGTTTGGTGAGGTCGTGGACGCAAAGGTCGTGAGCGACCGTGAAACCGGCCGTTCACGGGGCTTCGGGTTCGTGACGTTTTCGACCGACGAGGCTGCAACAGCAGCCCGCGATTCGATGGACGGCGCTTCGCTTGGCGGTCGCACGATCCGGGTCGACCTTGCGCGCGAGCGTCAGGGCGGCGGCGGTGGTGGTGGCGGCGGCGGCTACCGACGCTAACCGTTCAGCGCAACAGACCGAAGTACCACGAGAGAATCGCCTCTCCCGCCAGTAGGTATTCGAGCGCGCCGAGCGCGAGAAACGGACCAAACGGGAGCTTGAGAAGACCGATGCGGGCTGCGTCTTCTTCCTCTCCTTCTTGGGGGCCTTCGATCACTTCGCCATCGATGATCCGTTCGTCGATGTCCGGCGTCAGCTTGCGTCCGGTGAGCAGAGCGAGAGCCGCGTAGACGACGCCTTGCAAAGAGCCGGCGACGACGCTGAAGAGTGCACCTTTCCAACCGAGGAAGGCGCCGATCATCAGAAGGAGCTTCGAGTCGCCTTCGCCCATACCGCGGCGGCCCGCGACGCGCTCGTATCCCCACACGAAGATCAGCTGGACCGCTAGGTAGGCCACTCCCGCACCGACGGCCGCCGACCAGACGCCGGGTACTGATCGAAACGGCGCGCTTGCCAGACCGAGCGCTGCGCACGGGAGGCTGACCTCGTCGGGAATCTCCATCCACTCGAGGTCGACAAAGGTCGCGATGAGCAAGCCCCCTGCGAACACGAAGTAGAGAACCGTTTCGATGGTGGCGTCGAGCAGCAGGGTCTCGGGTGGGGCTCGGACGATCCAGATCTGTGCGATGGCGACACAAAGGACGGCTGACAGCAGCTCGACGACCGGATAGCGAGGCGAGATCCTCATTCCGCAACAGGTGGCCTTTCCGCCGAGGGCAAGCCAACCGATGATCGGCACGTTCTGCCATGCTCGGATCCGTGTACCGCAGCCCGGGCAATGGCTGGGCGGGCTCACCACCGACATCCCCCGTGGCCACCGGTAGATCGCCACGTTGAAAAAGCTCCCCCACGCCGCGCCCCAGGCGAACGCCGCCAGCCACACGAACCAGCGCGGTATCTCGGACGCGAGCATGGCGGAATGCTAGCAGCGGTGGGTGGCGGAGTCGGGTTCTTTGCAGGTGGACCCACCCCGGTTGCAGGATGACACGGAGGATGCGATCCAAGGGCAGACATGACCGGTGAGGAGACACGAAGGGCCCTTCGCGACTGCAAGCGAATCGTGGTGAAGGTCGGCAGCCGCGCGCTCTGCGCGGATGGGGGCCGGTATGCGCTCGTGGCCGATCAGGTCGCGACCCAAGTGAAGGCAGGGCGTCGTGTCGTCTTGGTTTCCTCGGGCGCCGTGGCGGTGGGGCGAGAGCGCCTCGGGTTTACCGAGCGGCCGAAGAAGATTGCCCGTCTGCAGGCCGCGGCAGCCGTGGGTCAGTCACTCTTGATGCGTGCGTACGAAGACGCCTTCGAGGCGCTCGGGATCCATGTGGCGCAGGTGTTGTTGACCCACGACGCCGTCAGCGATCGCGACCGCTACCTGCACGCGCGCCGTGCGATCGACGAGCTCCTCAAGCTCGGCGTCGTTCCAATCATCAACGAGAACGACACCGTGTCGATCGAGGAGCTTCGGTTTGGCGACAACGACCAGCTGGCGGCGATGGTGTGCACGCTGGTCGGGGCGGACTTGCTCGTGCTGTTGAGCGATGTCGAAGGGATCCTCGACGACAAGAACCAACGCATTTCGCTCGTGGCTGACGTCAGCGAGATCGAGCACTTCATCAAGCCACCCGAGGACGACCTAGGGCTCGGCGGCATGCAGTCCAAAGTCGAAGCTGCGCGGCGCGCGACGCTTCATGGGTTGCCGGTCGTCGTGGGGCCGGCGGCGTCCGCCAGCTTCCTCGCGTCTTTGATGAACGGCGACGACGTCGGCACGCTGTTGCTCCCGCATGGCTCTCCGTTGCCGAGCCGCAAGCATTGGATCGCCTACACACTCAAACCGCGCGGCCGCATCGTCGTCGACGAAGGCGCACGCGAGGCGCTCGAACAACGAAACTCGAGCTTGCTTCCGGCCGGTGTCGTTTCGGTGACGGGAACGTTCGGGGTTGGCGACGCCGTCTCGATCGTGAGCGAACGCGGTGATGAAGTCGCACGCGGCCTTGCGCGTTACAGCGTTGCGGAGGTGAGCCGACTGGCGGGCGGCCAGAGTGGACAGATCGCCGAGAGAATCGGGAACCATGCGGGCGACGAGATCGTGCATCGCGACGACATGGTCCTTTTGGGAAAAGGTGCTAACTTCGCGGGCTATGAGTGATGACCTGACCGCGCTCGTGACTGGCTTGGCCGTACGCGCCAAGGAGGCTTCTCGTGCGCTTGCAATAGCGAGCACCGACAATAAGAACGCCGTCCTGCGTCGTGCGGCCGAGGCCCTCCGCGGCGAGGCTGGCGATTCCGTCCTCGAGGCGAACATCAAGGATATGGCGGCAGCCGAGGAGATGGGTCTCTCGAAGGCAATGCTCGATCGCCTACGCTTGGATCGAAAGCGCCTCGATGGTGTGGCCGAGGGGGCCGAACAGGTCGCATCGCTTCCGGATCCCGTAGGTACACTCGTCGAAGAGCGCAAGCTCGACAATGGTCTGCGGATCGGAAAGATGCGCGCGCCGCTCGGACTGATTGGGATCATTTATGAATCACGGCCCAACGTAACGGCCGACGCCGCGTCTTTGTGCCTCAAGAGCGGCAATTCGGTGTTGCTTCGAGGTGGCAAGGAAGCTTTTCACAGCAATCAGGCGATCGCAGAGATCTTCGTCGACGCGCTCCGTGCAGAAGGGCTCCCTCCTGAAGCGGTGACACTTTTGCCGACGACCGATCGACAAGCGACTTTGGTGATGATCGGTCTTGATGGTATCCTCGACATGGTCATCCCGAGAGGCGGAGAAGGATTGATACGGTTCGTCGCTGCGCACGCAAGAGTTCCGGTCATTCAACACTACAAGGGTGTGTGTCACGTCTTCGTCGACTCTACCGCCGACCAAGACATGGCCCTCAACATCGCCCTCAATGCGAAGGTTCAGCGACCTGGCGTGTGCAACGCGATGGAAACCCTCCTCGTGGATGAGAGCGTGGCGCCTTCCTTCCTGCCAAAGCTCGGCGCGGCCATGAAAGAAAAGGGCGTCGAGATCCACGCTGACGAAAGAGCGGCAGCGCATCTCAACGGCGTTAAGCGCGCGACCGCGGAAGACTGGGACACCGAATATCTCGACCTAGTGCTCAACGTCGGTGTGGTCGACGGAATCGACGGCGCGATCGAGCATGTGGCGAAGCACGGTACCAATCACACCGAAGCGATCATCACCGAAGATCGCGAGCATGCGGATCGCTGGGTCCGCGAAGTCGACGCGAGCTTGGTCTTGGTCAATGCCTCGACCCGGTTCAACGATGGCTATGCCCTCGGCCTTGGCGCCGAGATCGGGATTTCGACGACAAAACTTCACGCGTACGGCCCCATGGGCCTCGCTGAGCTCTGCACTCTGAAGTGGGTCGGCCAGGGAGAGGGCCAAGTCCGGCAGTAAAAAGGAGAAAGTCTAGTTGGGAAATCAAGCAGAAGGTCTACAACTCAAAATAGAATCGAGTTCCCCTTCGAGCCAAGGTCCAGCAGCTGGCCGTGAGCTAGCCCTGAAAGTCGCCGAGGCAGCGCTCGACAAGAAAGCAATCAGAATCGAGATCATCGATGTGCGAGGCAAAGTCGACTACACCGACTACGTGATCGTGATGAGCGGTCGGAGCGATCGACAGGTCACGGCGATTGCGCGAGGCATCGAGGAAGATCTCAAGCGCAAGCACGGAGTGCGCTGCTCCGGGGTGGAAGGGCTGCCGCAGGGGAGCTGGGTGCTGCTCGATTTTGGGGATGTAGTCGTGCATATCTTTCATCAAGACACACGCGGATACTACGACCTCGAAGCGCTGTGGCTCGATGCGGATCGAGTCGAGTTCGAAGGCCAACAGGCCGACGAGGGATTCGTGTTCCCGTAAAGTCGCCGCGTCGTGCGCGTACGTATCATTGCCGTTGGGAAAGCGAAGGATCGGAGCCTTCGGGTGCTGCTCGATGACTACTACGGACGCATAGGACGCTATGCAAAGTTCGAAGAAGTCGAAATCAAAGACGGGGATGCGGTCGACGTAGCCGAGAAGCTCTCGCGGAACATCCCTGATCGCTCTAGAGTGGTCACCCTCGAAGTCGACGGTCGCGGCCTCAGCAGCCATGAGCTTGCCAACTGGCTCGGCCGCGCCGAAAACGACTCCGTCCAAACCGTCGTATTTCTGATCGGAGGCGCGTACGGGCTGCCACAGGATATCTCGAAAAGCGCCGACCTTCGCATGTCCCTCTCGGCGATGACCTTTCCACATCGCCTAGCTCGCCTCGTTCTCGCCGAACAAATCTACCGAGGCTTCTCAATCCTCCGCGGCGAACCCTACGACCACTAAAAAGGGGACAATCCCCCTTTTCGAAGGGCTAACGAGAGGCAGGTCGCAACGGGTGACGCGTTTGGTCGATACCGGTGCATGCACGCCGTCCTCGCGGGGCTGCTCGATCTGGTCGCGCCAAGGCGGTGTGCTGCGTGCGACCGCGTGACCGATCTGGAGAAGGCGGTCTTTTGTCGCGCCTGCGATGCGTCGATCGAGGACTATCATGGCGTCGGAGCGGTGTTCGAATATGGCGGGCCTGCCGCCGACGCCATCAGGCGCTTCAAGTACGAAGGCCGGAGCGACCTTGGCCGGACGCTCGGCTCGCGGATGGCGGACGAGGCTGGAGTTTGGGCAGGCCGCGTCGACGCGGTCATTCCCGTTCCGCTTCATTGGCGGAGGCGACGCTCGCGGGGCTACGATCAGGCGGCGTTGCTTGCACGGCCGGTGGCGCGCGCGCTCAGGGTTCCCTCGCTGTTCCGGTGCCTACGTCGGGCACGCAATACACCGAGTCAGGCTGATCTTCCGCGTGCAGAGCGGCTTCGAAACGTCCGAGGGGCGTTCCAGTCTCGTCCCTTGGCGGGGTCTCCGCACATCCTGCTGGTCGACGACGTCAGGACGACGGGAGCCACCCTCTGCGCGGCTACCGACGCGCTCCGTGCGGCTGGCGCCGGCGAGGTTCATACGTTGGTGTTGGCGGTTCGCCTTCTCGGTGGGGCGACGTAAAGTTCGAGCATGCGTTGGCTTTTCGTTGTGTGCTTCTGCTTGGCGGCGTGTGCCGAGCCGGAGCCGGTCCAGAATCCGCTGGACTACCTTCGTATCGGGGTGGACCCTCGTGTCGAGGCGCTCGCGATCATGCGAGATCTCGAACGCGAAGGGTACCAGGTCGGCCGTCGCATCGACGAGTCCCGATACTTCGCGTTCGACGCAGCGCGAGGCCCTGATTCGACGGTTCGCATCGTGACAGTGCGAGGCCCGACCCTTGCACTGCAGACGCCGGACGTGCGCGCGCCGCGTCGAGCCGGGGTTGCGTTAGCACCCGATCCGCGGCCCGACTTCGACCGCGACGGCCAGCGCGACATCGTCATAGCGATCCGGGAGCTCGATCGAACCTGCCTAGCGTGGGTGCAGGTCGATGCCGAGGGATTCGTCGCTGCCGTCTTTCGTCCAAATGCCGAGTGGGGGAACGCGCCATGCGTGATCGACATCGATCCGACTTGGCCGCGTCTGCTGTTGGAGGTATCGGTCCCGGACCTGCCGATTCCCGACGCTCGCGTGAAAATTCCGGTTCACGCCACCGTACGCGGTTGGGGGATCGACGAGTTGCCGAGCGCAAAAAGTCGTTGGGAGCGCGAGATTCAACCACGAGAAGCGGCGCTTGCGGCGGCCGAGTCGGTCGGTGACCCCGTTGCGATCGAACGTCTGAGCGCGGAGCTCGCGTGGATCGAACACCTGCGGGAGCCGAAGGGGTCGACCGATGCAGGTGTTCCAGAAACGGAGCCCGTGCTAGAGGCGGCGGGGGATGGCGAAGAAGCGCGTTGACAAAGGTGTGGCGGGCATGGAGCTCCTGGTGTGCCGCAATCCGAAGGCCGCCAAACGCTACGACATCGAAGAGCGGTACGAGGCAGGGATGGTGCTCTACGGTTCGGAGGTAAAAAGCCTTCGTGCGCGTCGGGCCAATCTCGACGGGGCCTACGCGCGCATCGATGCGGGGGAGCTCTTCCTCTACAGCATGCACGTGGCGGCGTACGACCAGGCGGGCCACGCGGGGCATGAGCCGGTTCGACGACGCAAGCTTCTCATGCACCGACACGAGCTTGGAAAGCTACAGGGGCGACTGACGATGAAGGGCTACGCGCTCATCCCTCTTCAAGTGTATTTCAAGAATGGTGTGGCGAAAGTGCAGCTCGGACTCGGACGAGGCAAGAAGAAGGGTGACGAGCGCGAAGCGATTCGCCGCCAAGAAGACCTCAAGGAAGCGCGCATGGCCGTGCAGCGCCACAAGGGATGACCGTGGAGTTATGAGGCGCGTTGGTCTAGGGCTTGGAAGACGGACTTTTTGACGGCTTCGAAGTCGCTTGGGAGCTCGATGGGGCGGTTGGGGTGTTTGCTTTCGACCCCTGCGATCGCGTCTTCGTGGTAGCGGATCTTGAACTGGGTGAACTTGAGGCCGTTGGCGGTCGAAATCACCACCACGCGTTGGCCGGGCTCGACTTCGCCGCGTGCGCGAAGCTTCTCGAGGGCGGCCAGAGCGACTCCGGTGTGCGGGCAGGTGTAGCTTCCCGCCCGGTCGGCGGCTGCCGATGCCTCAGCAAGCTCCGACTCGCTCGCTTGCTCGACGATGCCGTCGAAGGCTTTGAGCGTTCGGATGGCGCGGTGCACGCTCACGGGGTTGCCGATTCGAATCGCGCTCGCTTCGGTGGCGCCGGCGGTGATCGGTTCGAAGCTGTCCCACCCCTGTTTGTAGGCGCGATAGAGGGGGTTCGCTTTTTCGGCTTGTGCCAGACAGATCCGGGGCCGCTTCGAGATGACGCCGAGCTCGTACATCATGTCGAAGCCCGCGCCGAGCGCAGCCACGTTTCCGAGGTTGCCTCCAGGAATGATGATCCAGTCGGGCACCTGCCAATCGAACTGCTGGACGATCTCCATGCCGACCGTTTTCTGCCCTTCGAGGCGAAGCGAGTTTTTCGAGTTCGCGAGGTAGATTCCCTCTTCTTCAGAGAGCTTTTGCACGATGTCCATGCATCCGTCGAAGTCGGTGTCCAGCGCGCACACGAGCGCCCCGTTGGCGAGCGGCTGAACGAGCTGTGCCGTGGTGACCTTGCCTTTGGGGAGCAACACGACAGACGGGATGGCCGCGCTCGCGCAATACGCGGCAAGCGCCGCCGATGTATCACCGGTCGACGCGCAGGCGATGCCGCGGATCGGCTTCCCATCCTCGATCATCTGTTTGACGGTGCTCACGAGCACGGTCATCCCCAAGTCCTTGAACGAACCGGTGTGACTATTGCCGCAGTTCTTGATCCAGATGTCGTCGAGCCCGAGACTCTTGCCGTAGCGCTCCGCCCAGAACAGGTTCGTGCCACCCTCGGCGGCCGACACTATGTTCTCCTCGCGCAGCATCGGTTGGACCCATTCCTTCTTGCCCCAGACGCCGCTTCCATGCGGCCAATCGCGGGTCATCCACCGCTGGTCGAACAGCTTGATCCAGGCGGACCCACTCCGGTCTCGCAACGCGTCGAGGTCATGGTGCACTTCGAGCAGCTGCCCGCAAGCAGGGCAGTTGTAGATCACCTGGTCCAAAGGGTACGTGCCGTGGCATCCGGCTATGCAACGGAAGGACGCGCTGTAGCTCATGGGAGCCGGAGTATAGGCACTTCGTCGGAGGGCCACCACATGAGCCCCGCGCTCAAGCCTCTTTTTTGTGAGGACCCGGAACCAACGAAAAGGTCGGCGCGCTCGGGCGTCGGGCGAGCGCCTCGAGGTGGGCGATCATCTTCGGATTCTTCGAAACCAGCCGATTGAAGCGGGCGGCGGCCATTCGAAGGACCAAGACGTCCGACGAAGCTTCCACTGTGAGGGGCGAGGCGCCCTGGTTGAGCACTGAATGCTGGCCAAGCGCCCGTCCGAGCTTGAGCTTTCCGAGCTCCACGCCATCCGGGCCCCTGGCGATGAGCTCCCCGAGCATCGGGATGTAGAGCCCGTCCGAGCGCTTCCCCGCCTCGAGGATCATCGTCCCTTTGGTAGCCCTGCGAACTTCGAACATTTGCGCCACCCGTGAGCGTCCCTTGTCGTCGAAACCTGCGAACAATGGAGAGGTGCGCACCAGCGTGGCCACCAAGCGACGCCCCACGATCTCTAGCAACACCTCGCCGAGGGGCGGGTGCTCGGCTACCAATCGGTCGAGCAACAGCTTGCTGACCCGCAACGCACGAACCTTGCCCCGTGCCGTCACGTCGTACCCGTAGCTAGCCTCTTCGAGCAGGCAGGAAATACCCGCCACGTCGCCCTCGGAAAGGAGAACCGGATCTTCGTCCGGTGTGCGCCGAAGCTCGACCGTCCCTTCGATCAGCGTGTAAAGCGCGTCCGCCGTGGTGCCCTTCTCGATGAGGTGTTCGCCGTCTTCGAGGTCGACCAACCGCGACTCCCTGACGAGGCGGTCCAATATTGGTTTGGGCACCTCGGCGAACAGGGGCATAGACGGAAGCAGCGCGAGGTGCCGAGCCGTGGGTCGCTCGCTCAGCAAGTTGCTGTTGACCATAGGGCGGTGTGCGACCTCTGCGGCGGAGACGTCGAGCTCCATCAGTTGGCGTGTCGAAGCGGGAGGCTTGGTGAAGCGAAGCTCACCGTCAGCCACCGACTCGTCCCGGATCAACGGGAGCGCATCCGTCGTGATGCGTTTGCTTTGCGTCACCGGCTCGTCCTCGTCGATCCCGTGGTCCGCAGCGGTGACGATGGTCGCGCGCGCCGACCGGTGAAGCTTTCGCGCGGCGTCGACGCTCACCCGTTCGAGAACGTCCGAACTCGGATCGATCCCCATGACGACTTTGGCCATTGCTGCCGCCCGCGCGACGAACCCGAGCGTGGCGTAGAGCTCGACGGCCGTTTCGTACGAGCTCACCGCTGCTTGCTTTCGTCCTAGACGCTTGAGCA
Source organism: Deltaproteobacteria bacterium (assembly GCA_027295555.1). Classification (GTDB taxonomy): domain Bacteria; phylum Myxococcota_A; class Polyangia; order Polyangiales; family Houyiibacteriaceae; genus SG8-38. Next base: position 6,395 of record JAPUKT010000306.1, on the reverse strand, counting down.
AGTCGCCCTTGCGGTGCGGCCAGCGGGGCTCGTTTGGCTCCACGAACTCCAGCGCCTCGTAAATGCGCAGAGCTTGCCCGTGGCGCTCCTTCAGGAGGGCCTTTTGCAGTTTGTCTCGAAGCTTTCGACTGCGACTACCCGCCACGTCTCTTGAACTCTATACCCATGCGTGGCGAGGTCCAAAGCAGTGGGCCCAGCCCCGATCGCTGCTATCCTCTAGGATGCCAACATCCGCATGAGCCTTTTTGTTCGCCTCATCCGCGCCGCGTCCACCTTTGGCGTGATTTTCGCCAGCTACATGGTCCAATTGGGCCTCGTCAAGGTGTTCCGGCGGTGGCGCAACGACCCTGAAACAAACCGGGAAGAGCCGGTCATGCCGGGGTGGCTGGTGCTCCGGCAGGAGCGGCTCGATCAGAAGAACGCCAAGCGGCTGCTGGCCGGGATGCTCAAGCTCCGGGGGGTCTACATCAAGCTCGGCCAGGTGCTGTCGATCATGGGTGGGTTTTTGCCCGCGGCTTACACGAAGGAGCTCGAGTCGCTTCAGGATGCGGTGCCCCCACATCCATTCGATGATATCGAGCGCGTCTTCGTCGAGAGCCTCGAAGCGCGCCCGGAAGCATTCTTCGAGAGTATCGACCGGGAGCCGGTAGCAGCGGCGTCCCTCGGGCAGGTGCATGTGGCCTACATGCCGGACGGTCGAAAGGTCGCGGTCAAGGTACTGTACCCCGGGGTTCGCGGCATCGTCCGCACGGACCTTCGGGTGGTGAAGCTGATGATCCACGTCTATAAGTGGTTCTTCCCGGTGCAGAACATCGAGGTGGTCCACGACTCGTTGGTCGACCTCCTGCGGCGCGAGACGGACTACATCCACGAGGCTGAATGCATGCGCCGCATGGCCGCGAACTTCGCGGACGACGATCACATGCTCTTCCCCCAAGTGATCGACGAGGTGACCACGCGTGACGTGCTCACGATGACCTTCATGGAAGGCATCAAGATCACGAGGACCGACGACATCAAGGCCGAAGGTGTTGACCTTCGAAAGCTTGCCGAGCGGCTGGTGAAGAGCTTCTACAAGCAGGTCTTTGTCGACCGGTTCTTTCACGCGGATCCGCACCCGGGAAACTTCCTAGTGCAGCCCGTCGAGGGGTCCGATGAAGCGAAAATCGTCGTCCTCGACTTCGGCGCGATCAGCGAAGTCCCGAAGACCACCGTCTTCGGGATGGTCGACGTGCTCCGAGGCTTTTTCGAACAGAACGACCAGCTGGTCATCGATGGCATCGAAGCCATGGGTTTCGTCGCCGACGGCGGCGACCGAGAGCTTCTCGACCAGACGGTCAAAACCTATTTTTGGAAGCTCCTCAAGCTCGAGGCTCGCACACCTGCGGCGTTGATGAGCGCCAACTCCAAGGAGCTCGAGGCTTTGGCAGATCCCGAGGTTGAGCGGCGCGAGCTCCGCACTCTCATGCGGTCGGTGCACTACCCGGAGGGTTGGTTCTACATCGAGCGAGCTTCGGTCATGATGTTCTGGCTTGCGGGTCAAATCGCACCCGACCTCGACCAGGTGCAGGTGGGATTCCCCTACGTGCTTCCCCTATTGAGCGCGCGGCTCCAATCTACGCAGCCATCCCGTCCACCAGACACACCAGCGCAATCGGCCATAGGCGGAGGATGATGTGTCGCGCATCGTAGGGATCGATCCGGGGGAGGTTCGCATCGGTCTGGCGATTTCCGATGAGGGGCAGTCGATCGCTTTTCCAAGGGAGACGGTCGCCGTCCGCGGGGGCGTGGAAGAAGCGGCGCGGAAGGTTCAAGAGGCCCTCGCCGACGAGAACGTCGAAACAGCGGTCGTCGGGCTGCCGCTCCGGTTGGATGGGACCGAGGGGGAAGCGGCTCGGCGCGCGAGGGCTTTTGGCGAGGCGTTGCGAATCGTACTCGACGCCGAGGTCGTCTATTGGGACGAGCGAATGACGACGGTTGCGGCCGAGCGGTCGTTGCGGGAGATGGGCAGGCGAGGGTCGCGACGGCGTGAGGTCGTCGACCAGTCCGCTGCGACGATCTTGCTCCAGGGCTATCTAGACGCCAAAAAGGGGAGAGCATGGACAGACCCCAGCGGATAAGCCTGGACGGTGTCTTAGGGCGAAGCTTCGCGCGCCTGCTGAGCATCTTGACGTTGCTCGCGGTGATGGGGGTGCTCCTGGCGCTCGGCTGGCTGTTCGTGATCTATCCTGACAGCGATGGTCCGCGCACCGAGGCTGAAGAGATCGTGATCGAAGTGCCGGAAGCGATGAGCCTCCAGCAGCTGGCGGCCGAGTTGAAGAGCGCCGGTGTGATCGATCGCGAGAAGGTCTGGGTCCTGTACATGCGCATGCGCGGGCTCGATCGGCACCTCCGGCAAGGGAAGATTCGGCTTCGAGCCCCCATGACGCCCGAGGAGGTTGCGCGCCACGCGACGACGCAGCTCGGTCGAATCCAAGTTCGAATCATGATCCCCGAGGGCTTCAACCGGTTCGAAATCGCGGCGCGGCTCGAAGAGTTCGGTGTGTGTTCTGCCGAGGAGTTTCTCGAGGCGACGGAAGACACCTCTCTGCTGGCGAGCTATGGGGTCGAGGCCAACAACGCCGAAGGATACTTGTTCCCCGATACCTACGAGTTTGACGACCAGACCAAGCCAAGGCGCGTGGTCGAGCGAATGCTCGCCAACTGGACACGGCGCTACGAAGAAATCGAGCGAGACCACGCGGAGGTGCTCGCCAAGTTCGACGGCTGGAGCACGCACGACATCATCACCTTGGCGTCGATCGTCGAAAAAGAGGCGGCCATGGCTGCCGAGCGATCCAGGATTGCCGGAGTTTTTCGTAACCGTCTGAGCTCCAAGAAGTTCCTGCCCCGCAGAAGGCTCCAAGCCGATCCCACCGTGCAGTATGGATGCATCGCCGAGCCGGAAGCCGCGTCTTCGTGCGACGAATACGATGGCGAGATCACTCGGGCGATGCTCGACGACCCCGAGAACCCGTACAACACGTACCGTCACTCCGGCTTGCCGCCCGGGCCGATCAGCAACCCCGGGAAGGCCGCGCTCGTGGCCGCCATCGACCCGGAGGATCACGACTACTACTACTTCGTGGCTCAGGGACGTGGGCGGCACCAGTTCAGCAAGACCCTCCGGCAGCACAACATCGCGGTGCGCCTTAACGGTCAGCGATGAAGCGGACCCCACGGAGTTGGCGAAGCTGCTTGTGCGATAGCTTGCCCGGTGCAAGAGCCCGGCTATGGTGACCGCCATGACCGGGTCCAAGGCTGACAACGTCACCTGGCACATCGGCGAGGTCGATCGCGACGTGCGCACTGCGGCGCATGGACACCGGGGCGCTGTGCTTTGGTTCACGGGGCTCTCCGGCTCCGGCAAGAGCACGATCGCGCATCGGGTCGAGCGCATGTTGATCGAGCGACGCGTGTTTGCATACGTCCTCGACGGAGACAACATTCGTCACGGCCTCAACAGAGACCTCGGGTTCTCTCCGGAGGAGCGCGAAGAGAACATCCGCCGGATCGGCGAAGTGGCACGACTCTTTGCGGATTCGGGGGCGGTGGTCTTGTCCGCGTTCATCTCCCCGTACCGACGCGATCGAGATCGGGTCCGTGGTTTGTTGGGGGAGGGCGAGTTCGTCGAAGTGTTCGTCGATACCCCGCTCGAGATTTGCGAGGCGCGCGATCCCAAGGGCCTCTACAAGAAGGCAAGGGCCGGGGAGATCTCGAACTTCACCGGGCTCGACGCGCCCTACGAGGCCCCCGAGGCGCCTGAGGTGCACTTAGAAACGGCCGACCGGAGTGTCGACGAGGTGGCCGCGCGCGTGGTCGGCTATCTCGAAGCCCACGACATACTAGGAGACTCCTGATGTCTTCTCGCGAAGAAATGTGGAATCAAGTGCCCGACCAAGTGGACCTCGTGGTGGTCGGTGGCGGGATTGCGGGTGCGGGCATCGCCCGCGATGCGGCACGGCGAGGCCTTCGCGTGGCCCTCTTCGACCAGAACGACATCGCTTTCGGGACGAGCTCCCGATCGAGCAAGCTCATTCATGGCGGTCTTCGATACCTCGAGAGTTACGAGTTCAGCTTGGTCTTCGAGTCGGTAAGCGAGCGCCGTATCGTGATGGAGCTGGCGCCTCACCTGGTGAATCCACTCGCGTTCCTCTTTCCGGTCTATCAGGGCGCGCGGCAGAACTTATGGATAATCAACGCCGGCATGTGGCTCTATGCCGGGATGTCGTTGTTTCGGTCTCCCAAGACACACCGAACGCTGAAGCCAAAAGAGGTCGCCCAAGAAGAGCCGATCCTCAAGCAGGAGGGCTTGCAGGGCGCTTCGGTGTACTACGACTGCTCAACCGACGACGCCCGCTTGACGCTCGAGAACGCGCTTGATGCGATCGAGCAAGGCGCGGTCGTGGTCAACTGGGCGCGTGTCGACGCGTTCATGAAAGACGACCATGGTCGGGTTTCTGGTGTCGTCGTCAAGAACTGTCGGGATGGCAGCCTCAAAGAAGTGGCTGCCCATGCCGTCGTTAATGCGACCGGGCCGTGGACCGACGAGGTCATGGCGATGAGCGGGCCCCGAACGGGCAAGCTGCTCCGGCCGACGAAGGGCACGCATGTCGTCGTCAAGGCAGAGACGCTTCCCGTGAAGCATGCAGTCGTCTTGTTCCATCCCTGCGACGAGAGAGTCTTGTTTGCTTTGCCTTGGGGCGACTGCACCTATGTGGGAACCACCGACACCGACTACGACGGCCCTCTCGGCCAGGAGCACGCGACCCTCGCGGACGTCGACTATCTGATCGAGGCGGCGAATCAGCACTTCCCCGGCCACCAGATCTCGTATGACGACGTCATTTCGACTTGGGCTGGCCTTCGGCCCCTCATCGCTCCAGAGCCGGAAGTCGGCCAGATCTCCGAATCCAAGGTCAGCCGCGAGCATCACATCGTCGTCGGCGAGGACGGGCTGATCACCATTGCGGGTGGCAAGCTGACCACGTATCGCAAGATGGCGAAAGAGACGGTCGATACGGCCGTCCAACTGCTGAAGCTCACCGACAAGCTTCCTCAGGACGTGCACTCCGGGCAGACTTTCAAGCATCCGCTTCCCGGCGCGGTTGGCTGGCCGGAAGACGACGACCACGAAAAGGTTGCGGCCGAGGTCGGCAAGATGGCCGAAGGCACCCTTTCCGAAGAGGTGTGCAGGCACCTGGGAGACAACTATGGGATGCGTGCGCTTGAGCTCGCCAAGCGATGCGCCAAGGATCCTTCGCAACGCGAGCCGATCATCGAGGGGCGCCCCGAGATCATGGGGCAGGTGGACTGGGGTGTGAAGGAAGAGCTCGCCGCGAGCGTCGCGGACATCATGATCCGCCGAACGCAGATATTTTACCGGGACTACGACCAGGGCCTCGGGGTCGCTGACAAGGTGGCCACGCGCATGGCGATCCTCATCGGTTGGAGCGACGAAGAGAAGCAGCGCTACATCGAGGACTACCGTGCACGGGTCGGCCTGTCGCGAGGATGGCGTGACGAGCTCGAAGGTGCGCCGGCTAAGGAGCCAACTGCGGAAGCTTCAATTTGAGCGCTAACGCACCTCGCTCTACACGAATCGACTCGAGCTCCAACACATCGAGAATCATCGCGGCGGTGCCACGTGATGCGAAGCGGCGAACGGCGGGGACAGTCCGTAGATCGACGCGGACGCGCCCGGCGGACTCTCTTTCGACGATGGCGCTTCCCATTTCGCGGATGTCGGGAGGGAGGATCATCGGCCAGGTTGCCCGTGCAATGCAGGCGGCGATGGCGCCGACGATCGAATGATCAAAGGCCCCGGGAGGTTCGACGTCGAAGGAGATTTCCTTGGCGCCGCGCGGCGCAAACCGCACCGAGAGCGGAGCCAGGCTGAACTGGACTTCCTGGCCGCTGGTCAATGAAGCATCGACGAAGATGCGGCCACGTCTGCACGCCACCATGGCCGAGTCTACGCCTTCGGCGTGGGCGGCGGCCGTCGTCAGCGCGTCGTCGCTCAGGCGCCATAGCTGTTGCGTGAGACGCTCGAGGGCTCGCCTCGTCGCCGTGGCCAAGCGAGTGCCAGTGGCTCGATCGATGGCGCGGTCGGCGGCGGTCCGAATCCAGCTTCGAAGGATGTCGAAGCGATCGCTCATTCTGCCGCCTCCAGTTCTGGCTTCTGAAGAAGGGCTTCGAGGTCGAGCGGCCCGACCCGTCCCGACGCTCGGCGGGCGAAAAAACCCGTTCGCACGACCCGTGGCTCGAGATCCGAAGCACCAGTCAACGCGCGAAGAACCTCGGCTGGTCGTGGTGTGGTCTTGCCACCGAGGCGGAGCGTGATGCGGATCGGCAAG
>JAPUKT010000305.1 GCA_027295555.1 Deltaproteobacteria bacterium | reverse complement strand
GCGCCCGCGCCCAGGTCGAGCTCGAGCTCGCCGAGTTGCGGCTTTCGGAGCTCTCCGGCCTGGTGGTTCGGGTCGACGATGTGCTCGAGGTCATGGGCGCAGATTACGATTTGATACGCAAGGCGCTGCGATCGGTGCCGGCCCGCATCGGGCCTGACCTGTGGGTGAAGGTGACCGCGGGGGGCAGTGAGGCCGACGTGGTCTCGGACCTCGAAAGCGAGCTCGACGACGTGCTTGCGAACCTATCAGGTGAGCAACGCTATGGCGGCACCGGAACCGGAAGCGCCGCACCAGCTACAAACGGCAGCGGCCGCAACGGCAAGGCTGCACCGCGGCGTCGAGCTCGCCCAAAACGTAAGGCTGCGGCCGCCGCCAAGGCTGACGCTAAGCGAGTCGTCCGACCGAAACCGACACCTAAGCGACGAAGCAAGCGCTGAGCCCGGCCAGTGGGTAACCGGCCGCGCTGAATATCTCCGCGAGTGCCGGATAGTTGTTGATTCGCACCCGCCGCCAAATCCCTCGCGTGGGCCACCACTCACCGAAGGCCGAGCGTGAATGGGATTCTCACGCTCAATACTGCTGTGAAATCGTCTTCGAGCTGGGGCCCGTTCAGGCTCTGCCAGATGGGAACCTGCACCGACGCCTCCACGATGAAATTCTTCGTGATGAACTGAGTGCCCGGCGACAAAAAGAGGATGTTCCCACCCGAAGCCGCGACCGTGCTTCCATCCATGCGCGTCTTGCCCGTCCAGCGCCCGTTCAATTCGAGCACGGCGTTCAGCTGAAGCAGCCTTCCCTCGAAGCGCTCGGGCCAAAGCCGGTAGCGATAGGCGAGGTCGTAGCGAAACGCGTCACCCGCCTCGAAGTCGTGACGTTTGGTCGTCACCGTGTAGAGCGCATCCAGGTCGATTTCGTGGCGATTGCCCGCCCAGGTTCCCACCGCACCGACTATCGGGTCAAAGGAAGGGGTCCCGAAGCGGTCACCTCCAGTTGGGAATTTCATGCCCGCGAGAACCGCGACCCGTCTTGTCGAGAGCGGCGCGTAGTCGTCAGCATAGAAGGTGTATCGCCCGAGCAGGCGGAAGTCTCCGACGGCTGAATCTTTGGTCACACTGCCGTCGCCGAGTTCCCGTCGACGGTGGGCAAGGATTGGAAGCGTCGCGAACGCCGTAAGCTTCGGCGTGATTCCGTAGACGAGTGTCTGGGGAGCGACGAGCGCGTCGAGCTCTCGCCCCATTCCGGACGGGTCGTCCGTTGCGCGGCGGTAGCGAAGCTGTGAGCGAAAGATGGCTTCGTCCTCGGCCACCGCGAGCGCCACGCTCGTGTTGATTCCTTGAGCCAGCCCAACGCTTGGCATTACGAGAACGGCGAGCGCCACACCCAGCAGCCACCACCTCACTGCACCGCCCTAGAAAGCGGCTCGAACACCTGGATTCGGTCGTTGCCGAAGTCGACGACGTAGATTCGCCCGTCGGTCCCGATATCGAGGTCGGTCGGCCGCTCGAACTCACCGGGACCGCTTCCCTGCGAGCCGAAGACGGTAATCACCTTGCCGTCACCCGTGAAAACCTGAATCCGATGGTTCTTGAAATCCGCGACGTAGATGCGGCCCAGCGTGTCCACTGCAACGCCCGTCGCCACCCGAAACGACCCGGGCTCGTCTCCTGGCAGGCCGGACCCGAGGATTCCTCCCCATCGTGCGACTGCCTCGCCGTCCTTCGTGAAGACCTGGATGCGATTGTTGTAGGCGTCGGCGACGACCAGGCGGCCTTCAGACCACTCGAGATCTGTCGGATAGTGGAGCCGGCCGGGAAGCACCCGGCCGGGAGTGCCAATGACCGCGCGAAAACTTCCGTCCTTACGGAACGCGACAACGCGGTGATTGTAGAAGTCCGCGACATAGAGTTCCCCGGAAGGCGCGACCACGACGCCCGCAGCCGCATCGAAACCGCCTCCCGGCGCGTCCTCGCCGCGAAGGCTGCGAAGCAATTCTCCGTCACGCGAAAACACCTGCACGCGATCGCCGCCGTGCTCTGCAACGTAGAGGCGTCCCTGGGCGTCGATGTCGACGTCCATCGGTCGTCGGAACGCGCCGGGTTCCTCGCCACGGCTTCCGAATGCACGCAAGAATTTCCCGTCCGAGTCGAAGACCTCGATTCGGTTGTTTCCGGTATCGGCCACGAAGACCGTTGCATCCGGCGCGACCGCGATTCCGATCGGTTGGTGAAGTTCTCCGGGCGCCGAGCCCGATTCGCCCCACACCGAAATGAGTTTCGGTGCGGGGATGAGCTCACCCGCACATCCTGCTGTTCCCGCGAGCAGTGCGATCACGAACGCTCCGAGTGCGCCCCTCAATGCCGGACCGGTCACCGCCGTGGGGTCTCCGCGGATTTTACGATGAGCGTCGGCTCCTCTTCGTCGCGGTCCCCAACATCGCCACTGACCAACATGGAGCCAGCTCCCTGCCCGGTCGACTCGCGGAGACGCATTAGCGTGTTGGTGGAGATGGGTTCCGTTGTCTCGCCGCGTCTCTCGACCAGGCGAAACCGCATCCGAGCACTTGCCACGAGTCGTGGGCCGCCTTCCTCATCTGTGACGAGATGACCACGCACCGTGAGCTGTAGAGCCGCGAGTTTAAAGCCCGCCTTCTCGACCGCCTTTTCGAGGTCGGAGACGGTTGCCGCGTTCTCGAGTTCGAACGTGAGCGTGAGGCGCCCATCGTCGAGGAAGACCCCGACGTCCGTCACGCCATCGACGTCGAGGAGCTTCTTTTCGATTCCGAAGGCACAGAAGGGGCAGCTGAGCCCGTTCACGCGGAGCTCCGCAGAAACAAACGCTGCGTTCGTCGGCGCCGCATGAAGCAAAAGCCCCAGCGAGACTGCGAGCAGTAGATACCCTTTCATGCGCTTCTCCTTATTAAAGCGCCTGCCCAACGCCGGCCGCGCGAAGTGCGCTCTCCGTCGGGCCCGAGTCTTTGCAGCACGCCGCAAGCTCCCCGTCGACGACTACCGCAGGCACGGCGCGAATGCCGAGGCGCTTCGCACGCTCCGCGACCTGGTCGTCTCTCATATCGAGGATGGAAACGTCGCAGGAGTCACACGCGATTCGCCTCACGAGCGAAACCGTCTCCTCACATACACCACAGCCGGCACTGAACACTTCCACCTTTCGTTTATTCGCCATCGTTCATTCCTCCGTTATGGGACAAGTCCCTGTACATGAAGTCGGCGCGCTTCTCGCGGGGCAACTGTTCCAGACCCCGGCGGCGACGATTGCCGACAGGGCGACGTAAGAGAGCGCTACGGATGAGAGCAAGTGTTTTCCACCGAGCACACCCAAAGCGCCTACGACCCCGA
>JAPUKT010000304.1 GCA_027295555.1 Deltaproteobacteria bacterium | reverse complement strand
ATAGCCGTCGATCAGCACGACCGGCGTGCGCTGGGTCCGCTGCTGGCGGATGCGCCCGTACTCGTCGGGCTCGCACACCGGGTCCGAGGCGCGCAACGACGGCTGGGAAAGGCGTTCAATAGCCCAGTGTTTGGTCCCTAGATCGGCGGTAGCGAGGACTGCTGTCGCGGCCAGGCAAAGCAGCAGGGCCTTCCGGGAACGAGGAGTACGGGGCACGGCGCCGGACTCTAACAGTCAGATATCACGGGTCAAATCAGCATCTAAGCCCTCCGCGGAGGCCACGTGATACAAACTGGGTCAAGTCGTGCGATCCATAGTCATAAATAATTACAGATCCTTATAAGATTTTAGCCACCGGGCCCTTGCGAATGAGTCACGTTGTGTTACATGGAGGCCATGACCGATGGCGACGACAAGAAGAGCAGCCGGGACGGCCGGAAGGAGCGGGTGCTGCATACCCGTATTCCGGCGGTTCTCGAGCAGGAGCTCAAGCGGGTCGCGACGGCTTGGCGGGTGCCAGTGTCGAACGTGGTTCGCGCCCTGCTCGGGGATGCGCTCGACACGTTGGACGTGGTCGGGAAAAAGGCCGAGGGCGAGCTTCGAGGCGTTGCTGCGCTCCTCGCCGCCGAGCGCCACCGGCTTCGACAGGCGTCGGCTGAGCAACTCAGTAAGTTGCCCGGCGCCGAGGAAGAGCGATCCGCCTCGCCGTCCGCCGAGGCACAAGCCGTGCCCGACGATTCGTTGCGCGGCGCGGTAGGAGTGACGCCCATCACCTTGGTGCACGACGCCACCTGCGGCCTCACGGGCAAAAAGCTCGCGGCCGGAACAGAGGCTTATCTGGTCCTGTTCGACGAGCCGGGCCGACAGATGATCACGGGCAGAGATGTTTTGCCCAACGCTTCGACATCCAACAAGGAGACAACCGATGACTGAGCAACAGAAAACCTACAACACGGAAGAAACCATCAACGCAGCCCTTGAGCACGCAAGCAAGACCGCTGAAAGCGCCGTCACGCTGGGACGCAAGGTCACCGCATTGTGGCTGGGGGTGACCCGCAACGCGATCGACGCCGCTGCTGCCACTCTCAAGACGACCTCGGACATGATCACGGGGATCTCGGAGTCCGTATCCGAGCTCTCGGATCGCGTCGACCAGGACTAACCACGCCGCCCAGGGCGGTGGGGCGGGCGCTGGCGACCATCAGCGCTGCCCTGCTGGCCCGTCGGCTATTTCTTTCGAGGGTTGATCGATGCGTGTGCGAGCCGCCGTCCTTCGCGCAGATGCCGAAAGGCGTTGATGCCCCATCGGGTGGTGAAGTAGAGCGGAATACCGGTCACCAGGCCGAGGATGAGGGCGCCCACCCAAAGCTCGTCGCCTGTGCTGATCAATAACCGGGCCACATCCATCCAAAAATCGCCCTCGAGAAGGCGCTCGATCCCCGTCTCCCTGAGCGCGCGGCCGGTCTCGCCGAGCCACGTCTTGATGTGCTCGCGGGTGACGACACGTCCCCCCTCTTCGGGGTGCAAGACCCACGCGCCCACGCTCCACGTGGAGTAGTAGAGGGGCACCGCCGTGAACGGGTTGCTGATGAAGAGAATCGGGATTCCGGACACCTTGTTCGCACCGAACAACGTGGCCACGAGCAGGTAGAACACAATCTGAAGGCCCAGGGTCGGCGTAAACACGATCATCGATCCAATGAACACGCCCCACGCGATGCGGTGCGGCGTGTCATCGAGGTGCAAAATGTTGTGAAAGACGATCTGTTGAAGGCGTCGCCAAACCTCTTTGGCGTTCATTCGGGTTCACCCCAGCCACCGCCGCCGGGCGTCTCGATGCGCAGGACATCGCCCTCGGAAACCTCGATCGAGACCCGGTGGGGGAGCTTTGTGCCGTTCAACAGATTCATGCCCGCGGCCCCGTGGCCGCCGCCGCGCATACCATAGGGTCGGACGACGCGCCGCTCGGAGAGCACCGAAACCCGCATCGGCGCGAGGAATTCGATCTCTCGAATCAGCCCCTCGCCGCCCGGATGCGCCCCCTTCCCGCCTGATCCTTCTCGCAGCTGAAAGCGCCGAATCCGAACCGGAAAGCGGGTTTCGAGGACCTCCGGGTCGGTGCACTTCGAGTTGGTCATGTGGGTATGCACGCCCGATGCGCCCGCGCGATTGGGCGTGCCCCCCGCCCCCCCGCCTAGTGTCTCGTAGTATGCGAGATGATCGTCGCCGAAGGTGAGGTTGTTCATCGTGCCCTGGCTTGCAGCAGCGAGACCCAGTGCCCCGAAGAGCACATCCACGATGCGTTGCGAGGTCTCTACATTGCCGGCGGCGACCGCCCGCCAGGGCTCCGGCGCGAGGAGCGAGCCTTCCGGGATTCGAATCGTGACCGGGCGCAGGCAACCGCTGTTGAGCGGGATCGGCTTGCCCACCAGCACGCGCAACACGTAGAGGACTGCCGCGACCGTCACGGCTTTGGGCGTATTGAGATTGTTGTCGGCCGCGGGGTCGGTTCCGTCGAAGTCGATCTCCATGGAGCCACCGCGGACGGTGACGCGGACCGCGATGCGCGTGCCGTCGTCGAGTTGATCTTCGAAAGCATGGACTCCATCGTCGATTTCCTCGATCGCACGCGCGGTGAGGTCGGCGGCGTTGTCTTGGATGTGCTGCATGTAGGCTGCAACGACGTTCAACCCGTATCGATCGAGAAGGTCCGCGAGCAGCTGTACGCCCTTTTCGTTGGCCGCGATTTGGGCTTGCAGGTCCGCTAGGTTTTCGTCGGGCCTGCGAGCGGGATGCGCTCCGGTCGTCAACACTTCCATGAGGAGCGCTTCATCGAGCTTGCCGCTCTCTACGATTTTGAGGCTCCGAAAGACCACGCCCTCCTCGTCGAGCCTCGTCGAAAACGGCGGCATCGATCCTGGAGTCAGCCCCCCGACGTCCGCGTGATGGCCGCGGGATGCCACGACGAACTGAAGGCGGCCTGCCTCGTCGTGCACGGGCGTCACCACCGTGATGTCGGGCAGGTGGGATCCCCCTGCGGCCGGATCGTTCGTGACGTAGACGTCTCCCGGTCGCGTGTCTGGGTGTGCGGCCCGCACCGCCCGCACCGACTCCCCCATCGCTCCGAGATGAACCGGGATATGCGGCGCGTTGGCGACGAGACCGCCGTCGGCATCGAAGACCGCACACGAAAAGTCCAACCGGTCTCGGATGTTGGTGCTCATCGCCGTGCGCTGGAGCACTACCCCCATCTGTTCGGCAATCGATTTGAACTGGTTGTTGAAGACTTCGAGAAGCACAGGGTCGACGCGTGTGTGGGCAGCCTCGTCGACGCCACGCGTTTCGGTGTCTCGCAAAATCAGATAGTCGCGTGAGTCACGTGCGCCGACGAAGCCATCCTCGATCACGACCGTGCCGGTCTCGTCGAGCACCAATGCGGGCCCCGGGACCTCGGTGTCGAGGGGAAAGTTCTCTCGTTTGTAGACCGGCGCCTCGACCATGGCGCCACCAGACCACAGGGCCGCTGTGCGTTCGGGCTGGCCACTTCCCGGTTCGACGCGGGGCAGAGACGGCTTTTGGCCCGAGAGCTCCACGCGCACCCGGAGCGTCGCGGCTTCGATGGGATGGTTCGGCCGCGTGTATCCAAACTCACGGCGATGCTTCGTCTCGAAGGCCCGGCGCATTTCGGCAGGGTCGGCCGATTCGACTGTCAACGCGGTTTCGGTGCCTCGATATCGAAGCGCAACTTGTCTACCGAACGTCCAGTGGGGGTCGGCGCCGGCATCCCGTGCGAGCGCGGCTCGACCTGCGGTTTCGAGCTCTTGAAAGGCGTCCTCCCATCCGGAGACAGGCACGGTTTCCAGATCGACGCGGCCCGCATCCCGCTCTCCATGCCATTCGAAGTTGGCGACTCCCATTCCAAACGCGGAGAGCACGCCCGCGTACGGATGGAACACCAAGCTTCGGATGCCCAAACGGCGCGCCACCAAGCACGCGTACTGCCCTCCTGCTCCACCGAACACGATCATCCCGTGCGTGCGCACGTCGTGACCCCGCCCAACCGAAACCTTTTGGATGGCAGCCACCATGTTCTCGACGGCAATGCGGAGAAATCCTCGCGCAACTTCCGTCGGATTCTTCGCCACGCCCTGTGATGTCAACGCATCGGCGGCTTCTTGGAGTTTGACTCGTGCGCGCGTGTCATCGAGTGCGAACGGGAATCGGTCCGGCGCGATCCGGCCGAGGCAGAGCGACACGTCGGTGAGCGTGAGGTCTTCCGCCTCCGGTTGCCCGTAGCAAAGGGGACCCGGGTTCGCACCTGCGCTTTCGGGCCCGACGGTCATTCGCTGCCCTTCGAGCGTACATATCGACCCGCCACCCGCGGCCACGGTATGCAGCTCGATCATGGGGGCGCGAATCCGAACTCCTGCGATTTGGGTCTCGAACACGCGCGTAACCTCCCCGCCGTAGCGGGATACATCGGTCGACGTGCCACCCATGTCGAAGCCGATCACTTCATCGAGGCCGAGCTCGTCGGCCACGGCGCCGGTAGCCACTACACCTGCTGCCGGTCCGGAGAGCACCGCGTTGCGACCGATGAAACGCGACGCGTCGACCAAGCCTCCGTTGCTCTGCATCATTCTCAAGCGACCTGTACCGAGGTGCTGCTCGAGTTTGTCCATGTAGCGGGTGAGAAGCGGCGTGAGATATGCATTGGCGGTCGTCGTGTCGGTTCGACCGAGGAGTCCGAGCTCGTTCGAGATTCGATGAGACGTCGACACGTGGTCGAAGCCGACCTGGGACGCGATCTCGGCGACTCGCTGTTCGAGGTCTCCCTTGCGGTACGCGTGCATCAGCGCGATCGCGACCGACTCCGCACCCTCCGCGCGCGCGTGTTCGAGCGCTCGTCGCAGGGTCTCACCGTCGAGGGCATTCGTGATGTGCCCATCGGCGTTCATCCGTGCGTCCACCTCGACCACCCAGTCCGGGAGGATCTCGGGCTTCTCGATGTCGAGGGCAAAGAGCTCTGGTCGCGTTTGGTCGCCGATCCGAGTCAGGTCCCCGAGTCCCCGATCCGCGATGAGCACGCACGGGCAACCCCTTCGCTCGAGAAGGGCGTTGGTCGCCAAGGTCGTCCCCATCCGAATCTCGGCCGTCGGGATCGGCTCGTCGGGCCCGAGGGCGAGAAGCTGGCGGATCCCCACCAGGGGCGCCTCATCCGAAGAAAGGACCTTCACCACCCGAAGGGCCCCCGACACGCGGTCGCGGTGAAGGCAGTCGGTGAAGGTTCCCCCACGGTCGATCCAGAACTGATGCCGGGGAACGAGGTGGGACATCGGATGATGCATCGAAGCACGGAGGTGGATGTGGTCAAGAACCCCCCAGCGATCGGTGGCCCGAGGACTTGAAACGGCCCTAAGAGCTTACAGAATCACGAAAATCGAGTACTTGTCGGCGGTGAGCGCTCGATTTTTTGGTTTTCAAATGGTTTTCGTGGACTTATACAGGCGACCGAGTCAATGAACGTAGCAGGGCGATGGACACGGAAGAATTGACTGTTTCGTCCGTGATACCCGCGAGTCCAAACCGTATTTATTCCGCGTGGATGGACGAACGCCACCATACCGCGTTCACGGGCGCACGGGCCACGGTGGACCCTTGGGTAGGCGGGCGGGTCGTAGCGCATGATGGTCTCATCGATGCGACACACGTGTATCTCGTGACCGGAAGCCGCATCGCGATGACCTGGCGCACCCGGGATTTTCCCACGGCTGCCAACGACTCTCATGTGGAGCTTACGTTTGAGCCGATCGCTGGTGGCACCCGCGTCGAGGTCACGCACACAGGGATTCCCAAGGGCCTCGGCGACGCCTGCAAGCAGATCTGGCGGACCCGCTATCTCGATCCGATGAAGAAGTATTTCGCCAAGCCCGGCGCGATGCGCGCAGCCTACACTGCGGCGAAGAAGGCAGGGCACCTGCCCCTCTCCGGCATCAAAGCGAGCCGTCCGGCTCCGCGCCGCCCGTTCGTCCCTCCGCCCCAGCTTCCCGTCGAGGAGGAGATCGAAGAGGAGGAGGAGCCCAAGCCCAAGAAGACGCGGCCACGCATCGAGGCCAAGACGATCGATCTACGCGAGCTCGCGCGTGCGCAAGCCGAGGCTCGAAAAGAAGCCGGGCGAAGGAAGGCCGAGGCGAAGCGAAAAGCGGAGGCTGGTCGCAGGCAGGCAGAGGCGGCTCGCAAGAAGGCCGAAGCACAGCGCAAGGCCCAGCAGCTGAGACAGAAGAAAGCCGAAGCGAAGCACAAGGCCGCTGAGAAGAGGCAAGCGGCTCTCGAAAAGAAGAGGGCTGCGGCCAAGAAGAAGGCCGAGCTCGCCAAGAAGAATGCTGTGGCCAAGAAGAAAGCCGATGCGCTGAAACGCAAGAGGGCTGCGGCCAAAAAGAAGGCCGATGCACTCGGGCGCAAGAGGGCCGCCGCCAAGAAGAAAGCTGCGGCCAAGAAGAAGGCGATGACCAAGAAGCGTGCCGCCGCCACGAAGCGGACGAGGACGAAGAAGCGCACCCCGACCAAGAAGCGCGCCACCCAAAAGAGGCGCGGCGCCGCGAAGAAGCGCGCACCCGCCAAGAAGGCCAAGCGCAAGCCCGCGCCTAAGAAGCGCGCACCCGCCAAGAAGAAGGCCAGATCCGCCAAGAAGCGCGCGCCTGCCAAGAAAGCGAAGCGAACGACCAAGGCGCGTTCGGCACGCAAACCCAAGCGTCGGCGCTAACGAAGCGGCGATTCAGCCTGGCGGCGAAGCGCGTCGATGACCGATTGGAGGGGCTTGTGGTCCGCGCGACGCTCGATGATCGTCAGCTCACCGAGCCCGAGCTCTCGTGGGGTCGCGTTGAGCCAATACTGCATGGCATCGTTTGCCGAGACGCAATTCATGCTTCGTCCGGGCAACGCGAGTGCCGCCGTGGCGAGCTTGGCTGCGACGAGCGCGTTGGCGATCAGTGCGCAAGCTGCCTCGGCAACCTTCCGATCGAACGCTTCGCTTCGACCGAGCCCAAACAACAGCAGACGTTCGGCCTTGAGCTTGGGCAGCGTGACCGTCCAACCCTTCTCGCCGAAGCTCCCTTGCAGCTCGCCAGCTGCCAGCCGCCGCGAAAGCGCTCCGCAGAGCCGCCAGTCGATCAAGCCGGCAGGACCCCGCAGCGGTCGCTCGTCTTCGAAGAACGGCAAGAGGATCACTGCGGTTTGGAGCTCATCCAAGCTCGATTGCTCAGGAGGGACGAAGTCGTATTCGATCACGGCTTCCCCAGCTCGGTCGCAATCCGATCCAAGACTCCGTTCACGAAAGAACCGCTTCCCTCGGAGCCGAATCGCTTGGCGAGCTCGACCGCTTCGTTGAGGGTGACTCGCTTTGGAATGTCGTCCATGTCCTGGAGCTCGACGATAGCGACGCGAAGAACGTTGCGATCCACGATCGGCATCCGTTCGAGACGCCAATGGTGGCTCGAAGAGCGAATCAGCTCGTTGATCTCGCCTTCGTGTTCCGCGTACCTCCGCACGATCTCCTTGGCGAACTCGGTCTCTTCGCCTGCCTCGCTCGAATCGGCCAGGTGGCCCCAGTAGGCCTTGATCGCGTGCGCGCCGCTGACACCCGAGACATCCATGGAGTAGAGGATGCGGAGTGCCGCCTCACGCCCTTTGCGTCGGGATCCCATCTTCCTCGAGCTTTCGGTCGAACAGGACCATTTCGATCGCGGTCAACGCCGCATCGTGGCCCTTGTTGCCGTGCGACCCCCCTGCCCGGTCGAGCGCTTGCTGCTCGTCGTCGGTCGTGAGGACGCCGAACACGACGGGGAGCCCGGTGTCCAGCATGACGCGAAGGAGGCCTAGCGAGGCGCCGTCACACACGTAACCGAAGTGAGGCGTCCCGCCACGGATCACCGCGCCAAGCGCAATGATGGCGTCGAAGCGACCACTTCGAGCCAACTGCCGGGCCGCATAAGAAAGCTCCCAAGCGCCGGGAACTTCGGCTACGTAGACCGCCTCCTCCGATACGCCGTGCTCGGCGAGACCGGCCTTTGCACCTTCGAGTAGCTTGCTGACCACGGTTCGATTGAAGCGGGACCAGACGATGGCAAAGCGCGCGTCTGCCGGCGCATCGATCTGCTCGGGCGGCTCGTTGGGATCGTCACTCATGGCCTGTCCTGCTGGACTGGACCCGCCGGAGTGAGCTCGCCTCCTGGCGCCACCCCGAGTTGCTCCACGACGTTGAGCCCGTAGGCGTCGAGACTCGGAATTCGGCGAGGCCTGTTCGTGAGCACGCGCAGCCGCTCGAGCCCGAGGTGCGCTAGAACTTGCGCCCCAAAACCGTACTCGCGGAGAACCATGCCCGGCTCTTCGGGCGGACGCTGAATCGGCTCGTCGAGGTAGAACGCCAGGTCCGTATCGGGGTCGGGGTGGCCGGGCAAAAACAGGATGACCCCGTTGCCTTCACGCTCGATCGCAGCGACCACGTCGGAGATGTGGACGCGCTGGCGCATGCGAACCTGAAATGCGTCGCCAAGCACGCTGCCACGGTGGACACGAACGAGCGTCGGTTCAGTAGTGATGTCGCCGTAGCTCAGCGCCATGAACTGGTCGTCCGGACCAACTTGCACCTGGTACACCGATGCGGTCCAGGTTTTGCCTGTGGGTATCTTGACAGGTGTCTGCCGAATGCGGGTCACCAAACGCTCGCGCGCCAATCGGTACTGAATTAGGTCGGCGATGGTGATGAGTCGCAGATCGTGATCCTTGGAGAACTGGACTAGGTCCGGATACCGGGCCATCGTCCCGTCGTCTTTCATGATCTCGCAGATAACAGCCGACGGGTTAAGTCCGGCAAGGCGTGA
>JAPUKT010000303.1 GCA_027295555.1 Deltaproteobacteria bacterium | reverse complement strand
GACCGTGGAGGCGCACACGATGACCAACCGTGTTGACCTTATCGAGTTGCTCCACGCACGGGGCTTGTTTTGCCCGCTGTTCGAAGAACTCTTCAACATCGCTTCGGATGCGTGGAGCGCGGAGGGCGAGGTCACGATCTTGTGCCTGTTCCACGACGAAAAAACCGCATCGATGGGCGTGGACGGCATTGGCGGCCGGTTTCACTGCTTCGGCTGCGGCGTGGGCGGCGGCGTCCTCCATGCGCTCGAAAAGAAGCACGGCCTTGGGCGTGAAGAGGCGCGCGCATGGATTATCAACTGGTTGACTCAGAGAGGCGAGCACATCGACAACACGGACGACCGCATGCACGTCCAGGAGCAGCTCGAGCCTGCACGCGACTTCAGCGAGAAGCTCAAGCGCGCCCAGGCGCACATCGCGGACGGCATCCCCGAGTGGGCCCAGGGGCTCGTGGACGAAGTGGAGACGAACCACGCCGCGCTGGTTGCCCTTGGCGCCGGTGTGCTTCCCGCGTGGGGCGATGACGAAACGGGCGAGCCTGTCCGCATCATCATTCCCGCGTATGACCAAAACGAAAAACTGGTCGGGCTGAAGCTGCGCGAGCCCAAGAGCGAGAAGCGCAAGTACATCAGGAACTACCTAGGCAGCAAAGACGGCCTCATGGGCTATAGGACACTGGCTGCGACACCTAACGCAGTGGTCGTGTTGGCTTCGGGTGCGAGTGACTCGCTCGCTCTAGCGAAGGCGTTTCCCGAATTGTCCATCGTCGCGCCGCTGTGCGGTGAGAACTCATGGCAGTCCGGGTGGGGCCGTGCGTTCGAGCACCGGGACGTGGCACTCTGGTACGACAACGATTCGACCGGCCGCAAGGGTGAGCAGAAGGCGAAACTCGGGCTCAGGGAGTGGGCCGCGAAGGTCCGCACGGTCCGATGGCCCGCTGGCCTGGAGGGCGTGAAGGACGCGCGCGATTATCTGCGTGTGCATGGCGTAGATGCTGCGCGAGAGCTTCTCCACGCGGCGAGTGCGGACGACGGCCAGGTACGAACACTGTTGTTCGAGTGCGGCGTGCTCGACATCCCGAAGGGCGCATCGTTCGACTCTGTTGTCGGCCCGCTTGCCGATCTGGCGTCTCGGCTCAGTGACGCGGACTCACTCCTGCACACGGCGGCAAGTGCGGACGCGAAAAAGGAGCTTCAGGGGCGCGGCTTTACGGCCACCGACGCGAAGAACCTAGTCACCGCGGCGCTTGGGAAGCCATCGGCTCCGAGCAGGGAGGAGGGCGGCGCGGGAGGCGCCGGCAGGCCGCTTGTGTTTGAAAATCCCGAGCCGTGGCCGGAAGCGGTTGACGGTGCCGCGCTTGTTGAACAGATGGAGGCCCTGTTTACGAAGTACCTCGTCTTGCCGGAAGGCGCACCCATCGTGTTGGCTGTTTGGTGCCTGTACACATGGGGGAGCGACTGTTTCGACGTAGCGACGTACGTCTGCCTGCGCAGTCCTAGGCCACGCTGCGGCAAGTCGAACACGATCAATGTAATTCACCGGCTTGCGCATTGGTGCGTGCCCACGGTGAACACCAGCGTTGCGGCCCTGTTCCGCATGCTCGACAGAGACGCTCCTACGATCCTGATGGACGAGGGCGACACGATGTTCGGCAAGAAGCACACCGACAAGTCGGTCGAATTGCAGGGCATTCTCAATGCTGGATACACGCGCACGGCAGCGCGTGTGATTCGCACGGTCGGTGACTCATTCGAGCCTCGGGTCTTTTCCGTTTTCAGCCCGAAGGTTTTTGCGCTCATAGGTGTTTTGCCGCCCACGCTCGAAGACAGATGCGTCGATATTCCGATGCAGCGCAGAATGAAGAGGGAGCGCGTGTCGAAGATGCGCGACAGGGTGCTCGATGCGGAGTGCGTGAACATGGACCGCATGGCCTATCGGTGGACGCTCGACCACACAGACGAATTGACCGCTGCGAGGCCGGACGAGCTAATGAACGTTGACGACAGGAAATCGCAAGTGACCGAGCCGCTCCTGGCGGTTGCAGATGCGGTCGGCGGAGATGTACGGGAGCGACTGCGTAAGGCCCTTCAGTCGCTCTGCGCAGTAAAAGAGATCAGCGACGACGACGCGGGGACCTTGCTCCTCTCCGAGTTCCGGGTGCTGTTCGAGGCGCAAGCCTCGGAACGGGTGTCTACCAAGTCCGCGACGCAGTGGCTCGGTGACCGCGAGGACCGACCGTGGTCGAGCTGGGGAAGGAGCGGGAAGCCCATCACGTCAGTAGCCATCGCCAGGCTACTCAAGGGCTTTGGCCCGACCCCGAA
This sequence comes from Deltaproteobacteria bacterium, assembly GCA_027295555.1. Classification (GTDB taxonomy): domain Bacteria; phylum Myxococcota_A; class Polyangia; order Polyangiales; family Houyiibacteriaceae; genus SG8-38. The sequence goes on along the minus strand of JAPUKT010000303.1, from coordinate 1,429 downwards.
ACAGTGGCGCGAAGGCAAGACAGTTGTGCGCGGCTACTTGAAACAGAGCTTTGGGCGTGCGTGGGAAAGCTACTGCCCCTCCGAGGGCGACTCTGACCCGGTACAGCCGCTACACGGTCATAACGCGAGTGGCGACGGCAGTTTAGGCGATCTGGCCTACCCGGTACAGGCTGACGGTGCGGAAGGCACCCGGTACACCGCAAACGAGGACGGTCAAACGAGTTACGACGGTGTAACAGGTGTACCGGGTAGAAAGCCGGGTTCTGGGCAGGGAACTTTTCCAGGGATGGATGAGGAGCAGCGCGAGCGCGCGCCGACCCCCGACGAGATCGTGCGCCGGCTGGAGCAGGACTATGAGGAGTAGGCCCTCTCCGCCTGCCGCATTGACGGCCCTGATGGAGGCGGACGGGTGCTTTCTCGAAACCTCTGACGACGGCGGAGTCCACATCAGATGCCACGAGGGCAACGGGGCCGGGCTCAGTAAGTGGGCGGTGCCCAGCGTGCTCGCCCATATCGAGAAGCACAAGAGGGCAATCTGGCACTGGCTCAGAACGCCCTGCGTGGACGACCTTCCCAAGGCGGACATCGAGAGCCTGTTCGGCCCTATAGGCGGTGAGCAGGAGCCCGCCGAGAAGGCGCCCGAAGATGAGCCGGCGCCCGCTGAAGGCCAGCGCCAGATGAACTTTGGGTTCGTCCCGGGGAAACCCCAATGAGCGGTGCTGAGAAAGTTTTTCGAGCGGTCCGGGCCGCGGGTGGGCGGCTGGAAATGGTAGGCGACCGGATCGACTACCTGGGGCCGCCGGCTGGCCTGACCGACAGCCTGCTGCGGGCGATGCGCACGCACGCGGATATGAAGGAAGGACTCGGACTCTCGGAAACTTACGGGCAGGACTGGCTCGGCTGGGCCGAGGCGCAGCACGGGGGCAAGTGAATGGTGGCCCCGAAGACTCCGAACAGGCGCACGCTCGCCTTCACGGAGGATGTGGCCGACGCTCTGAACCTGAGCGAAACGACGGCGCGGCGCTGGATGTCGTCCGGCCGGCTCGGCCCCGAGGCACGTTTCGGACGGAACAAGGCGGTCAAGCGCAAGGCACTCGAAGCGTACATCGAACAGCAGTTTGTCGAGCCTAATGACTTGATAGAATAACGACCGGGGCGTAGCGTGGGGCCATGAGGAGAAAGAAAAAGGCCCAGGCGCGACGGGGCCCGCCCCCGGTCGCAGAAGAAGATCGCCGTATCGCGTTCGCGGTGCGGATACCCCGGAATCTCGCGGAAGCGTTCCGCGCGGCGTGCGGGGACAAGCGCGGGGAAGCTACCCGCGTAGTCGAGTCGGCAATCCGGCGTTACGTCGCCAAACACGGAGGAGGTTAGCCCCATGTACGTCTTTCAGAAGCCGAACAAGCCCGGCTGGTTTGCCGAGATCAACGTC
>JAPUKT010000302.1 GCA_027295555.1 Deltaproteobacteria bacterium | reverse complement strand
AGAGGGCATGTAACGAGCGGGTCATAAGGCCTAAATCCTAACGAAAACAGCGGTTTATGGTAGTGACCAGGATGGGGTCCCGAACCTGCTGGCCGAAGAGATGCAAGCATGGCAGGTCCGTGTTACATCCGCTCTTCGTTTTTCCGGGCCCCCCTGGAGGCTTTGTTTATCCAATTCTACAGGAACTGTAACCGATGGCCGAGACTACCTCTTCCGTTCCACCGCGCGTCTTCGAGCATCTCTCCCGCAAAGATTGGGGCCGCTCCGTATTGCTTCTGGAGATCCCGGACAAGCGCACGTTCCTCTTCGAAGACGGGGCCGAACGCAGCTTCCGGCCGAACTACTGGGACAAGATGGAGCTCGTCGACATTCTGCCCAATGAGGCGGTGCGGATCGACCGGCTCGCACGCCGAAACCAGACCCCGGCGCCGGGGTCGAGTCGAAAGTCGAAGGCGCCTCCGAAGAAGCCGGATATCACGTTCGAGCAGCAGGTCGCCTACTTTATGAACCTCTACCCGGTCGGCTTCGAGGACGAGTCCTACATCAAGGCCGAGCGCGGCGAGGCTGGCACGAAGGCTTGGGAAAAGCTCAAGGATGCCGCCCTCGAGCGTGCGGAAGAAGGGCTGTCACAGGAGCGTCTGGACGAGTTGGTCGACGGAGGCCGCGCCGATGAGCTACAGCAGATGGTGTACGAGTTCTTGGTCGGCACCAAGGGCACTACGCAGAAGGCCGAGGCCACGCGCTTCAAGAACATGCCATCCGACATGCGCGCCGGCCTAGCGGAGTCGCTCCGGGAGCTCCTCTACGGCGAGCGGACCTACCCGATTCGGTTCGACTCGTTCGTGGCAGCGCTCGATGTGGAAGGCGGGCCCACGTGGCCGCTTGCGACGTTGCTTCAAGCGCTCGTCTATCCCGCAGATCACGTGTTCGTGAAGCCGACCTTCATGAAGAAGCAGGCGCTGATTTTGGACATCGATCCAAAATATGACACCACGCCGAACGCCACCACCTACGAGCAGTTCCTGAAGACCGCGCAAGGGACGATGCAGCTTCTGCAGGAGGCTGGGCAGCGCCCGCGCGACATGTGGGACGTGCACACCTTCATCTGCAAGACGCTCAACCCGAAAGCGATCAAGGACGCCACCGGCGGCAAGTAACGGAAACCCATGCGGGCGCTGGTTCGAGCCGAGTCGTGGCCCATCGCGGGTGGGTTTCGAATCGCGCGCGGCGCTCGCACCAAAGCAGAGGTCGTCGTCCTCGAGCTTGAGGTGGAGGGCCTGATCGGTCGGAGTGAGTGCGTCCCCTACGGACGGTATGGCGAGTCCGTGAAGTCGGTGCAGAAGGCGATCGAGTCGGTCTTCGAGGGTCTCGCCGAGCCGCCGAGCCGCGAAACGATCCATACGACGATGCCGACAGGTGCGGCGCGAAACGCGGTCGACTGCGCGCTTTGGGACCTCGAAGCAAAACGTATGGGCCGTCCGGCTTGGGAGCTCATTGGACTCTCGGGCGAGCCCCCTGCCGTTCGCACGATGCGGACCGTGAGCGTCGACTCGCCAGACGCAATGGGGGAGGCGGCCGCCAAGCTCGCCCACGCGGCGGTGCTGAAGGTCAAGGTTGACGGCGGCCCAGACCTCGAGCGGATTCGCGCGGTGCACGAGGCGACGCCGCGGTCCGCGTTGGTGATCGACGCCAATGAGTCCTGGACCGAGAAGCAACTCGCGGGGTGGCTTCCCAGGCTTTCCGCGATCGGTGTCACCGCCTTGGAGCAGCCGCTTCCCGTGGGCGAGGACGCGGCTCTTTCCGCAATGCGTGGTGTCGTCCCGTTTTGCGCGGACGAGACTTTCCACGACCGGCGCTCCTTCCCGGCCGTCGAGGGACGATACGACATCGTCAACATCAAGCTCGACAAGACCGGAGGCCTCACCGAGGCGCTTTCGTCCTTGCGGGAAGCCGAAGCGCGCGGCCTCGGGACGATGGTTGGGTGCATGGTGAGCACTTCGCTCGCGGTGGCGCCGGCGCTTTTGCTCGCTTCCCAGGCCGAGTACGTCGACCTCGACGGGCCCCTATTGCTCGAACGGGATCGAGAAGGCGCAACCCACGAGGACGAGAAGAGCCTTCTTCACCCGTCAGCCGCGATCTGGGGCGGCGCCTAAGAACGAGACCGCGCGTTCGATCACTGCTGGGTGATTCATCACGAAGGTGTGAATGGACGGCACCACGTGGTGCTCCGCCATTCCCTCGAGCTTGGTCTCCTCGATCTCGATAATTCCATCGCCGTCACTGTTGCCGACTCGTCCGGCAAAGATCGAGATCGGCGCATCGGGCACGGGGAGAGTGGTGGCAACACCCTCGACGATCTGGGTGAACGAAGGCCCCAGCACGGTACGCATGACGACGCTGTCGAGCGAAGTCGCGAGGGCAGCGCCCTGATTCGGCGGCGCCAACATCAAGATCCTGTGAAGCGAGGGGCGCCACGCGGCGTCGTTTCCGAGGAGCTCTCGGACGATCAAACCCCCGAGGCTGTGCGTCACGAACGAAAGCTTGGTCGGTGTCGAGATATGGTCGAGCAGCGTCGCTACGGTCCGCGCGTGCGCTTGGATGGTGCGGCGGGTGCTCGGATAGTCCAACCGCGCGGTAGCCACACCGGCGTCAGCGAGCGCTCGGTCGATGCGCCGCATCGAGTATCGGGTGCGGCCAAGCCCGTGAAGGATGACCGCCAAATGCTCGGACCCCTTCCCGACAGGGCGAAACCGGTCGAGCGCCCGCTCGCAAGCGATCAACGATCCTCGCCGCTTGACCTGCCCGCTCGGGTCTAGGAGTCGGCTGACAGGAAGCCGCGAATGGGACTGGACGCGCCAGCCATCGCGCCAGCGAACGTCGGCCCAAAGCTGCGTGCCAGCAGGCGGGATCATTCGCCCAGGTCTTCTTTGAGCCGGTCCCGAATCTTGTCGTCGCTCGGGTAGATCTCTTCGACGTGCTCCGAGTCGACCAACGTGGAGGTCAGCTTCTTGAGCATGTGCTTCACCGAGCGCGCGTCCGAGCCAGCGGTGACGAGCTCGATGAGCAGCGCGTCTTTGCGACCCGGGTCGAGCTCGAGCTCTCCCTCTCGAACCATGTTGTCGAGCGACGAGGACAGCGCCTGCATGAGCTTTCGCGTAAACGGCGTGTGCTGAAATGGAGGCGGCTCCGCCTCGGGGTCCTCCTCCTCTGGAGACGGGATGCTGGCAGCGGTGCGCCACGCGTCGTGCCGTTCGATCCACTCCTGCGCCAGGACCGCGAGCTTTTTCTCGGCACCGCCGGCAGCAGCGTCGATCATCCCGGGCACTTCGCCGCTATGGATCCCTTGCTCGAAGTCGATCAAGTGCTCGACCAGGTTCCGATGAACCGCATCCATGTCAGAAACCGAGATGTCTGCAGGCAATTCGAGATGGCGCGTTTCGACGAAACGCCGCGTGAGCCACAACGACAACCGCCGTTGCCACCCGTCCTCCCGATCGACCGGCGCTCGATCGTCGGTCGAGTCGACAACGGGCCATTGGCCGCGGGAGATCGCCGCCCATGCGTCGAAGAGTGGGGTGTCGATCAACTCTTCGAGAATGTACAAGCCGGATGTCGCGCCTTCCTCCCAGGCATCGTCGAGCAGCGCCGATGCCTCGCTCTGGATCTCCTGAAGCTGAGCATCGTCGTAGTCGCCCTTGGCGTGCCGGACTTGCGCGGCCATCCACTGAAGCACACCGGCGACGTCCGCAAACTCGAGGTCGCCACGGAGACCATCCTTGACGGTGTAGACGCGGTGTCGCCCCTCGGGATCGGCGATCGTGTCCGCGAGGAAGATGACGTCACCGAGGCTCGGTGCGACGAACGGCTCGAGCTCGCCGACCTGGATCGCCCAGTGCAGTCGCCAAGGGCGAGTCTGGTCACCGACAGCGATGCCGGCGTACGGTGCCTCGAGCACCTCCAGCAGGCGAAAGCCGTGCTCGGCTGCCGACGTCACGTGGAGGAGGTCCACGAATGCGTCGATTCTCGACTCACCGAACTCGGGTGGGGTACCGGGTTGGCCCAGCGCACTCCAATAGGCCTGGATCCCCTTTAGAAATGCCTGCTCCGGCATAGGGGCCAGTAACTAGCCCAATTTCGTACGACTGACAGCCAAAAGTCCACTTGAAACACGTTCTATTTTTACCTAAACCCATCCGAATATGACAACGCCGAGCCCCTCCCCCGTTTCGACCGCTGCGCCGCTCCGTTTCGAGCTGCCAAGCGGCAAGACTTCTGGGAAATAGCATGCCGATTGATAAGGAATCATTCAGGGACGTATTGCGAAGCTGGGCCAGCGGCGTGACGGTAGTCACGACGCGCGCCGGTGACAAG
>JAPUKT010000301.1 GCA_027295555.1 Deltaproteobacteria bacterium | reverse complement strand
TTGCTCGGGTCGATGGCGTCGACGATCGCCTGGTCATGCATAGGGTCCGGCAAGGGAAGCTGGACCAGGATCCCATCGATATCGGAGGCGCCATTGAGCTCTCTGATGAGGGCCAAAAGGTCTGCTTCGGGGGTCTCCGCGGGGAGTCGATGGACCTTGCCGGCGATCCCGACCTTGCTCGCGGCCCGTTCCTTGTTTCGGACGTAGACCTGCGAACCCGGGTCTTCCCCCACCAGCACCACGTGCAGCCCCGGGGCCCTTCCGTACTTTGCGGCAAACGCCTCCACTCGGGTTTTGACCTCCGCTCGCACCTCTTCGGCAAGCGCCTTGCCGTCGATCAGCTCAGCCATGGCCGGGGTGTAACAGCTGCCCCTGCCCCGCTCAAACCACCGGGTGCTGGTGGAAATCGCGGCTTGGCGTGGTATGCCGCGTGGCCATGTTCGAGCCCGTGTCTCCGCAGGTTTCGTTCCCCGAGCTCGACGCGACCCATCTCGCGTTCTGGGAAGACGCCCGCATTTTCGAAAAGACGCTGGAAGGTGCAGCGGACAAGCCTCCGTTCATCTTCTACGAGGGCCCTCCCACCGCCAACGGCATGCCCCACCCCGGGCACGTCATGACCCGCGTTATGAAGGACGTGTTCCTGCGGTACCGGACGATGAGCGGCTACTACGTCCCGCGTCGAGCGGGCTGGGATACCCACGGTCTGCCCGTCGAGGTCGAGGTCGAGAAGGCGCTCGGGATCAGTGGTCGCGACGCGATTCAGGAGTACGGAGTCGAAGCGTTCAGCCGGCAATGCATCGACTCGGTGTTCAAGTACATCGACGAGTGGCAGAAGATGACCCGTCGGATCGGGTTCTGGGTCGACTTCGACGACGCTTATGTGACATTCCACAAGTCGTACATCGAGAGCGTGTGGTGGGCGCTCTCGGAGATGTTCAAGAAGGGGCTTCTCTATCAGGGCTACAAGGTCGTGTGGTGGTGGCCGCAAGGTGGCACTGCCCTTTCCGCTGGCGAGGTCGGCCAGGGCTACAAGACGATCGACGATCCGTCGGTGATGATTCGCTTTCCGGTCGTCGATAAAGACAACACGTCGTTCCTCGCCTGGACGACGACCCCCTGGACCCTCCCCTCGAACATCGCCCTCGCTGTCGATCCCGATACGGTGTACGCGACGGTGGAGGTCGAGGGCGGCGAACATCTGATCGTGGCGGAGGCGCTCGTCGAAAAGGTGCTTGGCGAGGAAGTCACCGTCGTCTCGAAGCGCAAGGGCTCCGAGCTCGTCGGGATGCGCTACGAGCCTCCTTTCCGTTACGCGGAGCCCAAGGGAGGCCCTGCATGGGAGGTCGTGGATGCAGATTTCGTGTCGCTCGAGAGCGGCTCGGGCCTCGTTCACTTGGCCCCGGCCTTTGGCGAGGACGACTTCCGTGTCTGCAAAGACAAGGGGATGGGCTTCCTCCAGCTGGTCAATCCGGACGGCACATTTCCGGACGTCGTGACCGATTTTGCCGGGCGGTTCTGCAAGGAGGCCGACCGAGACATCATTCGCCACCTTCGATCGCGCGGGATCCTCTTCAAGGAAGAGGTCTCCCGACATGACTACCCGTTTTGTTGGCGCGCGATGGACGATCCACTCATCCAGTACGCACGGCGCTCGTGGTTCATCCGCACGACGCAAGAGATCGAGCGCGTCAAAGAGAACAACCGGGCCATGCACTGGGAGCCCGAGCACATCAAGAGCGGGCGCATGGGGCAATTCCTCGAAGGCAACGTCGATTGGGCGCTGTCACGCGAGCGTTTCTGGGGGACGCCGCTTCCGATTTGGGTGAACGACCAGACGGGCGCCATGGAGTCGGTGGGTTCGGTCGCAGAGATCCTCGAGCGCAATCCGGACGCCTTCGCGCATTTCGAGAAGGCCAAAGCGAAGGACCCGTCGCTTCAGGACCATTTGATGGTGCACAAGCCCTGGGTCGATGAAGTGACCTGGACCAAGGACGGCGAGCCTGGCGTATATCGGCGGGTGCCCGAAGTGATCGACGGCTGGTTCGATTCGGGGTGCATGCCGTTCGCGCAGTGGGGATACCCGAATCAGAACCAAGACGAGTTTCAGCGTGCATTTCCGGCGGACTTCATCACCGAGGCGGTCGATCAGACGCGTGGGTGGTTCTACTCCTTGATGACGGTCAGCACCTTGATGTTCCCGGAGCATCCGGTGCCCCACCCCTTCAAGAACTGCATGGTGATGGGGATCGTCACGGACGAAAAGGGGAAGAAGCTCAGCAAGCGCGACAAGAACTACACCGACCCGTTGGTGCTCATGGACCGGGTCGGCGCCGACGCCGTGCGCTGGGCGCTCTACGTGGGAACGGTGCCTGGGCAGAACACCCGTTTCTTCGACAACGCTGCGACGGACGCGGTGCGCGAGTTCCTGCTCAAGATCTGGAACGTCTACAGCTTCTTCGTCACGTACGCGAACATCGACGAGTGGACCCCGACTGCCGAGCGGCCCCCGCTCTCCGAGCGCTCGGACATGGATCGCTGGGTGCTGGCGGAGCTCGACGCGACGGTGCGAGCCGTCCGGCGCGAGCTCGACGACTACAAGAGTCACATGGCCGTCCGCCATCTTCTCTCATTCGTCGATGGCTTGTCGAACTGGTACGTGCGCCGCAGTCGTGCGCGCTTCTGGGCCAGCGACGATTCGGGGGACAAGCGCGCCGCATTCAGCACACTCTACGAGGCGCTCGTCGACTTGACCAAGCTCGCCGCCCCGTTCATTCCCTTCATGACGGAGACGCTCTTCCGAAACCTGGCGTGCAAACACGATCCCTCGGCGCCGGAGTCCGTGCATCTAGCTTCGTTTCCTGAGCCTGATGACGCGCGCCTCGACGACGAGCTCCGGCGTACAGTCGAACGCGTTCGGAATGTGGTAACACTCGGCCAGCGGGTTCGAAACGAAAACAGACTGAAGGTTCGCCAGCCGCTGGCGGAGGCGATCGTCGTGGTGGCCGACGACCGCGAACGTAAAGCGATCGACGACTTTTCCGACGCGATTCGCGAGGAGCTCAACGTCCGCAGGCTCGGGTTCACCCAGGAGCCGGAGAAGTACGTCGAGTTCGAGCTGCTGCCGAACTTCCGCGTCCTCGGCCCGAAGCTCGGCAAGCAAGTGCCGGCGTGCAAGAAAGCGCTCGCGGAGGCCGACGGTTCGGCGCTCTATGCCGAGATGGCGGCCCATCAGAAGATCCGTGTGGAGCTTCCCGAGGGTCCGATCGAGCTCACGCCAGATGAGGTCGAAGTGCGCCTGCGCGCACGGGAAGACTTCGCCGCAGCATCGGGCAGCGGCCAGGTGGTCGTTCTCGACACCCGCATCGACGACGACCTCCGCCGCGAAGGCATGGCGCGTGAGGTGATCAACCGGATCCAGCGCGCCCGAAAGGCGATGGACCTGCCGTACGAAGCCCGGATCGAGGTCAGCTGGAAGGCCGACGGCGAAGTGGCGCAGGCGATCGAGGAGCACGCGGAGCGCATCGCGGGCGAAACCCTGGCGACACGCTTCGAGGCCGGCGATGCCACCGCCGGCACCGTCGAGGAGACCGAGATCGAGGGCACGCCGCTCCGGCTCGGGAT
>JAPUKT010000300.1 GCA_027295555.1 Deltaproteobacteria bacterium | reverse complement strand
GGCAACATTCGTGACGGGTTCGGCGCGAAGGATTCGCTGGTGCCCGAGGCCCTCGGTGATGATCAACTCGGCGTCCGGCCACGCACGGGCGATGCTTTGCCCCGAGCGCACGGGGACTTCCTTGTCGTCTCGGTCGTGGATGACGAGAAGCGGGATCTTCATTGAGGGCGCGAGCAGGTTCGCCCGCATGTCGTCTATGCGAATTCCGAGGCGGTGTTCGGCTCGTCGCTTCACCCGCGCGCGTACCTCGTCGCCGATCCCGATCGCGGCGCTGAAGATCTCGAGAAAGGCGTTCGGGTCCGAGGGGGGCGAGATGAAGACAGCGCGCTCGATCTTGAGGCCCTCGGACAACGCGAGGGTCGTCGCCGCTCCTCCCATCGAGTGCGCGATCACTCCGTAGACGTCGCCGAGCTCATCTGCGACCTGTCGAACGCAGGACGCCAGCTCGGGGATCGACATGCTGCTACCCGGAGAATCGCCATGGCCAAAAGCGTCGAACCCGACCACGCGATAGCCCTGGGCGACCAGCGGCGCGACGACGCCCCCGAGCTGCGTCGCTCGACCGTTCCAACCGTGGACCAGAAGGACGGTCGGGCCTTCGCCCCAGGACCAGGCCTTCATTCCAGCGATCGACAAGGGCGTCGCACTTTCCAGCACGTCACGCTCACCCGCACGAGCCGCGGTCCGGCGGGTCTTGAAGAACAACCGCTCCGCGACCGCTGCGGTCAGGTCGGGTGCCAGATAGCCAGCCGTCGAGAACCCGGTCCTGAGCCAGAGCGGCCCCGCCACATGAGAACGAACGTTCGTTCTTTTCTGAAGACTGATCAAAGTATCGGCGGTCTGCGTAGTCATGGCGTCTCTCCTTAATGCGACCGCGCGAGCAGTTCCTCGAACATGTTGCGAGCTCGTTGCTCTGCGTCTGGGTCGCCCAACAGACGCCCGAAGTGATGATAGGCAGCGGTGATCGCGCCAAGCTCGAACACAAACTGATCCAGGTCTAGACCCTTACGGAACTCGCCCTCTTCGATTGCAATCTCGGCGGCGCGTCTCAGCGTGTCGTTGAAGTCGCGCTGGGTTTCGACCAAGTAGTCCCGTGCGGGACCGGGGCGGTCGTCCAACTCCGCCGAAACAGCATGGAAAATGCAGCCTCCCGGAAGGTCGTCCTCCCATTGCTTTATGGCGCTCTCGAATATTGCGCGAAGGCGGGCCTCGCCGCGTGGCTTCTTCAGGGCCGGGGCAATGACGATCTCGATGAAGCGCTGGCGCGCCTCTACCAAAACCTGAAGTTGGAGCTGCTCCTTGGAGCGGAAGTGGGCGAAGAGGCCGCTCTTGGACATGCCGGTCGCGCCGGCGAGCGCGCCGATGGTCAGCTTGTCGAGGCCGACCGTGCTGGCGAGCTCGAGCGCCTGGTCGACGATGGCTCGCTTGGTCTCTTCACCTTTGCCCATACCCTGATAATAGAACGAACGTTCGTGTCGTCAACAAGAAAACTTAAAATTCGTCATTCATCAATGAAATCAGGTACTTCATTTGGCAAAAATCCCATGGCTCGTCTAAACATTTGCCCAGGGCCGCGTGCGGTATGGTCCCGTTTTTAGCGCTGGTACTTTGGATGGCCCTCACTGCTGCCCTGGCGTCGAGCGGCGCGCTGGGCGACTTTGAACGGCGTCCGCCCCCGTTTCCGATCCTGGTCGCCGTCACGTTCGGTCTCGCCATCGCTACGGCACGAGGCGCGCGCCATGGCTGTGGAACATCTTGGGTTCGGCACTGCTCTTGAACATTCTGGTGGTCGCCGTGCTGTCGCTTCCGTTGTTCGCCTTTTGGGGAGCAGAGCAACTCAACCTATGGATCACGCACGCACCTTTCGTATGGCTACCGACAGTATTGGTGCCCTTCGCGTTGATCGGCCACCTGCTGTTGTGGAGAAAACTGATCGGGGCATGACGCTGTCGCTGGCACTGGGGGGAATGGCGAAAGCCAGCGGCTTCGGTGGGCGCGTTTCGGCTTGCCAAATTGGCAACCGCTTCGGTGCATCGACTGGGGAATAGAGTGTAACGCACCCCTGTTGCTCAACGTAGGACACATCAACAGTGGGGCCCCGCATGAAGCTCGAGATCAGCACGCCGCAGCGACCGACCGACGACACCAGTCACGATCGACTTTCGGTTCTCAGGGACGCCCACCGGACTCTCATTGGGCTCGCGGACGGGGCAGGTTCGGGGGCTGGGGCCCAGGCTGCGGCCGCCTTAGCTGTGAACGAGCTCGCTCGATGTTTCCGAAACGGCATGCTCCCCGACGATCCTCGGGACTGGGCAATGGTCCTCGAAGGAATCGACCACATCGTGCTGAATGATCCCGCGGCTGGCGAGACCAATGCGCTCGTGATGCTGGTGCAGCAGGGAGTCGTCGTGGGCGCGTCCGTCGGTGACAGTCTCGCGTACATCGTTCCCGTAGTGGGCGATGCGCAGTTGCTCACGGCTCGCCATCGCAAAGAACCTCGCATCGGCACAGGCACGGCCAGTCCGATCGGCTTCGGCCCGGTGCAACTCGACGGCAGGTTGATCACGCGTCGCGCTGCCAGGGTCGACTCGCGCGAGGTTCCGTCCGTCATCGAGGCCGCCTGAAGTCGAAATCGTCGACAACCTCGCTCCTAGCGTTGCTTGGGGAGGACGCCTGCGTCCTCGAGCTCGTCCAGGGCGGTGCGAAACGCGCGGCCCCGTTTGTACTGAATCAAGTGTCCGCCTGGGTACGTAATCTGCGAAGTTCCAAAGTGGGCGCTCAGGCGTGCCCCGTGTTGCACGGTTGCGAGGCGATCGAATTCACCGGAGATGACTCGAATGCGCTCGGGCGCTACGAGTGGTTGGCGGTGCACCGGCGTGATCGGCAGGAGCTGTTCGCGGTAGCCTTCGAAGAGCGCCTGGCGCGCGCTCCCCGTTCCCGGCACCAAGTCGTTCTCGTACATCACATCGGGAATACTCGCGATGGGGACGTACGGCAGCATGAAATCGATATCGGAGGTGACGGTTGCCAACAGGGCCGCGGTGTAACCGCCAAGACTCATGCCGACGATGCCGACATGGCTTGCACCCGCCTCGCGCATCGCCCGAATGGCGATCCTCAAGTCCCAGATCGCCTGTCGGAAGCCTTCGATCGTGAATGCGGTATTTTGCTGCGGCCACTCTGGCGGGAAGGCGTGACCCCGAGGGCCGTGGAACGGCAGTGCGAAAAGCGCCACCCCGATTCCTCTCCGATGAAATTCCCGCATCGGCCAAGCGACTCGCTCCATCAGATGATGCCCCGACGAAAAGCCATTGACCAAAATGGCCATGGGCGACCCATTGACCCGCAGCTTGAGTAGCCTGAGAAACGCAGTTTGATTGTCGAGGTGGCTACGGTACTCCTCTTCCACATCCCGAAAGACGATCGGATGGGCACTGTTCCATCGCCATTCCGAGAAGCCGATGCGATATGGCGCAAGCCAGCGCTTGCGGATCTTGATGCGCCCCGGCGCCGGAAAGAGGTGATCGGGCTCGCCGACATACCGCTGGAAATCGGCGCTCTTGGTGAAGTCTCTGAGGTCCTCGAGGAGCGCCGGAGGTTCTTTCAGATTGCGCGGCTTCAGCCTGACAAGGTTGGAAACCATGAATCCGTCGACTTTGTAGGCCAGCTTTTGGATGCATTCATGCGGGCTCCGGGGGGTCGCCCGCAGTCCATGCGCGTCCCTGGCCGTCAGGGCACCGAGACCATCGAAGAGCCGACCTCCGTTCCAAGTCTCCTGCAACCCGACCGACACAACATCATGGCGTATATCCGAATCAGGCGTTCAGTTCAATTCCTTGTAGCGAACAGCGGCAGTGTCAGTGCCAGCGTCCAATGCCGATCACTTAAACTTTTGACGCGCAAGTGATCGAAATGATCGAGCAATCGCGTGAATGGCATTGGTGCCAGTGTGATCACTCATGAGACTCATCGTTCAGCAAAGGGTGTCGGCGTCAGTGCCACCGGCAGTGCTGCGGTGGTAAAGTTACCGGTATGCGTGCCATGCTTCTCGATCGGCCGGCCGCTATCGAAACGCAGCCCTTGCGTCTTGGCGACGTTCCCGTTCCGGAGCCCGCAGACGATGAAGTGCGGATCAAGGTCAACGCTTGCGGCGTTTG
>JAPUKT010000030.1 GCA_027295555.1 Deltaproteobacteria bacterium | reverse complement strand
GACCTGAAGCATGTCCAGTTGTGGCTGAAGCGGAAGCTCTCCAAAGGGTCCATTGGCTCCGAAGCCGGCGTTGTTGACGAGGTAGTCGAGCTGCAGACCCTTGCCTTCGAGGGAGGCGAAGATCTTGGCTGGAGCCGCCGGATCGGTGAGGTCTGCAGGTACGACGTGCGCGGTGATCTCGTGTGCGTCCTCGAGCTCCCGAGCCAAGCTCTGGAGCTTGTCCTCGCTTCGGGCGACCAGAACGAGGTCACGGCCGTCCACTGCGAAAAGCTTCGCGAGCTCTTTGCCGATGCCCATCGATGCACCGGTCACCAAGGCGACTTCTCTCTTGCTCATCCGATACTCCTCATCGTTCGTTGCTATACGAGCTTCAGCCGCTCGCGTGACATGGTACCTTCATTTGGTATGAAAGACCTCTGTGACAGAGGCAGAGGACCCGGTTTCCTGGATCGAGCTTGGTGTGATCGCGCGGCCGCATGGCGTCAGCGGAGAGATCCGCGTGCATGTGTTCAATCCGGACTCGACGCTCCTCGAGGAGCTCGCCGAGTTGTTCGTGTTGGGCGAAGAGGGCGAGCCCCCATCGCTCGTCGACGTGGTCTCGACCCGCCGCGGCCCCAAGGCCTTGCTGATGCGTCTCGCCGGCGTGGAGTCTCGTGAAGACGCCGAGGCGCTGCGCGGTCTGAGCCTTTGCGTGCCACGCGAGGCGCTCCCGGAGCTCGAAGAAGGCGAATATTACCACGCGGACCTCATCGGGCTTCTGGCATACGAGGGCGACCGCACGGTCGGGGAGGTCGTCGAAGTGCTCGATTACCCGAGCGTCGAGTGCCTGAAAGTCAAAACCGAAAAGGGCTTCTTGGAGGTTCCCATGCTCCCCGAATGGCTCGAGCGGGTCGATGTCCAGGGCGGCAAGGTGCACCTCAAGGCTTTGGATGACATCCCTCTGCAGAAGGGACGCTGATGCGGTTCGAAATCGTCACTCTGTTCCCGGAGCTCTTCGATGTGCTGGACCTCGGTCTTCTCGGCAAGGCCAAGGACGCGGGTACGATTGAGGTCGCGACGATCACGCCGCGCGACTTCACACACGACAAGCACCGCACGGTCGATGACGGTCCGTATGGTGGCGGGAGCGGGATGGTTTTGATGCCCGGACCGTTCGCTGCGGCGCTCGACCATTTCGACGCGCAACGCAGGGGCGCCCCGACGCGTCGGGTGTTGCTCACGCCGCCAGGAGTTCCTTTTTCTCAATCGCACGCACGCCGTTTTTCGAGGCTCGACACGATGACTCTGGTGTGCGGACGCTACGAAGGATTCGATGAGCGCATCCGATCGTGGGTCGACGAAGAGGTTTCACTCGGTGACTTCGTGCTGCTCGGCGGAGAAACGGCGGCGGTCGCGGTGATTGAAGCCACGGCGCGCCTGCTCCCGGGCGTCCTCGGAAACGACCAGTCCGCTGCCGACGAATCCCACGCTGAGGGCCTCCTCGAATACCCCCAGTACACGCGCCCCGAGGTCTTCCGCGGTCAAGGGGTCCCTGAGGTCCTCCGCTCCGGGAACCACGCCGCAATCGCGCGATGGCGACGCAAAGAATCGCTTCGACGCACGCTCGCACGAAGGCCCGATCTATTGGAGTCTGCCGTGCTTTCCGAGGAGGACCGCGCACTTCTGGACGAAATCGCGAGGGAGCGATGAGCCCCGTCTACTGCGCGCTGGTGCATCACCCCGTCGTCGATCGCTCCGGCGAGGAAGTCACCACGTCGGTCACCAACCTCGACGTGCACGACATCGCACGAAGCGCGCGCACCTACGGGCTTCGGGGCTACTTCGTCGTAAGTCCCATCGAGGCGCAGCACCCGGTCGTTCAGCGGATCTTGGACCACTGGTGCGAAGGCTCCGGGAAGAAGCGCTTCCCAGAGCGAGCCGAAGCGCTCTCCATCGTCGAGATTTCCTCGTCAGTCGACGATGCGATCGCCCGGATCGAAGCCAGGGAAGGGCGATCTCCGCGATTGGTGGTCACCTCCGCCCGCTCCGGGGTCGACCGAACGTCGTACCCGGCCGAGGCCGCCCGGTTGGCTCAGGATCCCCAGCCGATGCTGCTCCTCTTCGGCACCGGCCACGGCCTGAGCGACCGCCTTTTGCAGCGCGCGGACACCTTTCTCGAGCCGATTCAGGGGCCCACCGACTACAACCACCTGTCCGTTCGCGCGGCGGCGGCAATCACGCTAGACCGTCTGTTTGGCGGGAAATCGGCCCCCAACGACCCGATTTGACCCCCTTTTGGGCCCGTGCTACCCCCGGGCTCCGTTTTGGCAGAGGGCTTAGCGATGAGTGGAAGGGTTCCAGAAATCGAGGCGATCGAGCAGGCGCAGATGCGCAAGCGTCCCGCATTCCGCGTGGGCGACACGGTGAATGTACACTTCCGGATTCGGGAGGGGGACAAGGAGCGCATTCAGGTCTTCAAGGGTGTAGTCATCCGCAAGGCCCGAGGTGGCGCCGGCGCCACCTTCACCGTCCGAAAGGTTTCTTCGGGCGTGGGCGTAGAGCGAATCTTCCCGTTGCACTCGCCGAGGATCGAGAAGATCGAGATCACCGCACGCGGTCACGTCCGCCGGTCTCGCCTGTACTACCTTCGGAGCCTGCGCGGCAAGAAGGCTCGCCTCCGCGAGCGCAAGCGCCAGACCCACGACAAGAGCTGAGTCAGCCCTCTCGAATCGTCAGCGTCGACTCTTCGAAGCCGTTCGTGCCCAGCACGTGCACCCAAAGACGCCATCCGGCGACCTTGCCACCCATGACGCTCACGACGATGTAGGCGCAAGGCCACATCAGCTGTCCGTCGTTGGCGAACGTCGCAGCATCTTCGTCCGAGAAATGCGCTCCTGCGTCGCAGTGCGAGTGATAGATGACCTTCACCGGCCGCCCCTCGCGCTGCCCCTTTTCGAAGGTGCGTGCAGCGCGTAGCTCGTTGATCTTGAAATAGGTCTTTGAGGTCCGAGGGAAAGTGACCGGATCGAGCTTGTGGTACTTGTCCGCCTCGTTTTCCTCGCGCTGAACTGCATCGAGCACCGCCGGCTCGTCGGTTGGCCCGAACACGAAGCCACAGCTTTCGCTGGGGTAGCACTCGAGCGCGTGTTGCTCGATCTCGTCGATCACCGACTTGTCGATCTCGAGGTTCCCCGAAATCCAAGGTAAGGCGTCACCAGTCATAGTGCTTTTCCCACTTCATTGGAGCGAAGTATCGGTCGCCGCGGTCGCAGGCGATCGTCACTACGCAGCCTTCTTCGATGCGCTTGGCGACCTCGAGCGCGCCGGCCACGTTGGCGCCGGTGGAGTGCCCGACGTGGAGGCCTTCTTCTGCCGCCAGTCGGTCCGACATATCCCAGGCGGCCTCGGTGCCCATCGGAAGGATTTCGTCGGGCACGTTGGGGTCGAAGATCTCGGGTACGATCGAGCTCCCCATGTGCTTGAGGCCCTCGAGCCCATGCAATGCCTCGGCCGGCTCTAACGCAATGCACTCGATCTTCCGCGACTGCTCCCGAAGCCGCCGCGTGGTGCCCATGCAGGTTCCGCTCGTGCCGAGGCTCGCCACGAAATGGGTGATCTCATCGCCGACCTGGTCGAGGATCTCCTGGCCGGTACCGAGATAGTGCGCTCGGGGGTTCGACGGATTCGAATACTGATCGGAATAGAAGTAGCGGTCGGGCTCTTCGGCGACGAGCTCGCGGACCCTTCGAATCGCTCCGTCCGACCCCTCCATCGGATCGCTGTAGATGATCTCGGTGCCAAAGGCCTCGATGATGTCCTTCCGCGACTTCGAGACGTTGGACGGCATCACCAGTGCAATCCGATAGCCCATGGCCGCGCCGAACAAGCTGTACGCCACGCCGGTGTTCCCACTCGTCGCGTCGATCAGGATCTTGTCCGTGGTCAGCCTTCCGTCCTCGATGGCGTCGAGCATCATTTGTCGGGCAGGGCGGTCTTTCACCGAACCGCCGGGGTTCGCGTACTCGAGCTTCAGATAGATCTTGACCCCGGGGGTCTCTTTCTCCATCAGGCGCAAACGAACGATTGGGGTGTTGCCCACCGCCTCGACGATCGACTCCATCTTCCGGAAACGCATCCGGTTTAACCTTTGGGCAAAGGGGACTGTCCCCTTTTTTGTTGGAGGGTGAGGTCGGGGGGGAGGTTGCGCGGCTCACCGACTCCCAGGGCTTCTTTGAGGTGTTCCACGGCCGAGAATGCGCCGAGCACGGCCGCGGCGGGTGCGCGAAGCGAAGGACTCCCAGCGAAGTGCATCACGGCATCCGCCGTCGACGGACGTAGGGGCGTGCCATCGCTTTCACTCTCGGGACAGCCCGCCCGTAGGAGGTACTCCGCTGCCACAGCATATGCGGCCGGATCGCACGCGGCTCCTCGGCGAAAGCCGGCCCTGGACAGACGCTCTTGGCCCGCCTCGCCGATCTCGCCGAGAAGAAGCTGACGTGCGTATCGGCGCCGTGCTGTGGCATCGAGGCTCAACGCTGGGCTCCACCCGCGATGGCAGGAACGATGCTCAACGTGTCGCCCTCTTTGAGCTCGGTCTCGAGGTTCTCGAGGAAGCGGATGTCTTCATCGTTGTGGTAGATATTGACGAAACGGCGCACACCCTTTTCGTCACAGAGCCGCTCCTTCATGCCCGGGTGGTTCGCTTCGAGGTTCTCGATGACCTCAGCGACCGTGCCACCGTCGGCGGAGACCTCGTCTTTCCCACCGGTCAACGTTCGAAGTGGATTCGGAATGCGTACCGTGACAGCCATGTTCGTTCCTTTCTGAGTCCTAAGGGATGCGAGCCAAAGTCATGCCACGCAAGGCGTCGTGTATCGCTCCATCCGAAGGTCTTGTATCTCTCCCGTGCACAACGGGCAGTCGCTTCGCCGCCGCACTCGCGTCTGGCGAAGCACGCCCTCGAGCGCGTGATAGTGCCAAAGCTCACCGCCGGGGCGTTCACCCGCCAGCAAGCGAAAAATCAGGGCGGCCTGAAGTCCTCCGAGGACGCCGACCACCGGGCCGACGACACCCGCCTCGGCGCAGGTCTCGACGCGGTCCTGGGGAATGTCCTCGAAGAGACACCGAAGACACGCGGAGTCGGGGAGGGCACACCAGGCCCACCCGTTCCAGCGGACTGCGCCGGCCTGCACGGCCGGAATCTGGGCGAGGTGAGCCGCGTCTGCGACCAAGAACTTCGTGGCGAGGTTGTCGGCGCCCTCGACGACGAGAGTGTGTCCATCGAGGAGCTTCGTCGCAGTCGAGGGGACGAAGCGGCCCTCGACGACGCTGACGCTGAGCTTCGGCGAGGCGTCCAACAGGCGCTCCTTCGCACACTCGATCTTGGGGCGCCCGAGATCCTCTTCGGTATACAGGGTCTGTCGGTGAAGGTTGCTCTCCTCCACGACATCGTCATCGACCACGGTCACATGCTCGACAGCGCTCTCGGCGAGCAGGCGCAGCACGGGGGAGCCGAGCCCACCGGCGCCAACCACCAAAACCCGATGCCTCGAGCTCATTCGAAGTACTCCGCAAGACTGAAGTAGCGCTCGCCCGTGTCGCACAGGATCGTCACGACGTTCTGCCCGGGGTCGAGCTCGCGTGCGACACGAATCGCAGCCCACACGTTGGCGCCTGCGCTGATGCCGACGAGGAGCCCCTCTTGCTTCGCAAGCGCGAGCTTGGTGTTCCACGCATCGCGATCCGAGACTCCGATGATGTCGTCGACGATATTGCCATCGTAGTTGTCCGGAACGAACCCCGCGTTGAGGCCTTGAATCTTGGTCGGGCCCGGAGAGCCACCGAGCAACACGGGGCTCGCGGCGGGCTCCACCGCGATCACCCGCGTGCGCGGGTCGTGAGCCTTGAGCGTCGCACCGACGCCGCTCACCGTACCGCCAGTCCCGACAGCGGCGACGAGCGCATCGATCGAA
>JAPUKT010000003.1 GCA_027295555.1 Deltaproteobacteria bacterium | reverse complement strand
TGGCGACCGTAGGGTTCACCGAAGACGGTGCCTCCGAGGCCGGGCTCGACTTCGACGTGCGCACCAACGACATGCGTGAATGGCGCTCCGCGCGCACATATGGCGAGACTGCCGCCTGGTCCAAAGTACTCATCGAAAAAGGAAGTGGTCTCATCCTCGGTGCCCATCTCGTCGGACACGGTGCAGAAGAAACCATCCATACCTTCGCGCTTGCAATCGAGAAAGGAATGCCGGCATCTGAAATCGCTTCCCGGGTCTACGCCTATCCCACTTTTCACGCCGACTTGAAATATCTCGTATGAGCGAGGCCGGCTCGTGCGAAGTGATGTCGGCCACCCGACAAATCCAGTCACGACTACCACCACCACGAAGGAGATCATCATGACCACCGAACGAAACCCGCTAGAGCTGTCCAAGGACAACTTCGATGCAGAGGTCCTCGAATCGTCGACCCCCGTGCTCGTGGACTTCTGGGCCGATTGGTGCGTGCCTTGTCGGCGCGTATCGCCCGCGGTCGAACGACTGGCCGAGAGCTATGAGGGGCGGCTCGGGGTCGCCAAGTTGAACGTAGACGACGAGCCCGAACTCGCTCGCGCCTACCAGATCCGCTCCATCCCGTCGCTATTGATTTTCCGCGACGGCGAAGTGGTGGATCGGTTGGTCGGTGAGCGGCCCTTCGATGAACTCGCCAAGTTCGTCGAGCGGTCGATTGACGCCCCGTGAACGACCACGAGCACCCGTAGTAGCGGCTACGCGCCGTGGTGCGCAGCACGCCCTCCCCTCGCGGTTGGTCAGCGACTGACCGCGGGCGGAGGGCTGATGGCAATACCTTGCCGGGCCCAGACGGGGTCCGCGGCTCTGGAGAAAACACAGTGGAACCCTTGGCGATATTCGTTCTGCAACTCGTTCTGAGCCTGTCTGTCTTCGCACTCTTGGCCCAGTGGTACATCGTCCCCTGGCTTGCCACGAGATCGGGGCACGAGGGCCTGATCGCGCTGATCTTCCCTCATGCATTTCGTCACGTGGGCCTGGCCTTTCTCGTGCCCGGACTGGCGGCTGACGCGCTGCCCTCCTCCTTCGCAACCGCCGCAGCCTTTGGAGACCTTGCGAGCGGCCTCCTCGCACTCCTGGCGTTGGTGGCGCTTCGACGTCGCTGGAGCCTTGCCGTGCCCGCAGTTTGGCTCTTCAACATCGTCGGCACGATCGACCTTCTCAACGCCCTGCGACACGCCGAGGCGGTGCCGTACCTGGCTGCAACCTGGTACATCCCGACCTTCTTCGTACCGCTGCTCCTGGTCACTCATGCGCTCGTCTTCGTGCGCCTGCTCGATCACGCGCGGCAACCACAGAGTTCGACGCGCGCCGCCCAGGGAGCCGCCGGCCTGGGGAGCCCGCAATGACCCGCAAGCCGCTCCCTCCCTTCACGAAGCAGAGCGCGATCCAGAAGGTTCGCATGGCGGAAGATGCCTGGAACTCTCGCGATCCCGTGCGTGTCTCCGAGGCCTACACCGTGGACAGTCAGTGGCGCAACCGCTCTGCGTTTCCGTCGGGCCGTCAGGAAATCGTCGAGTTCCTCGAGCAGAAGTGGCTCCGCGAGCGGGACTACCGACTGATCAAAGAACTCTGGGCACACGCCGACAGCCGAATCGCCGTTCGCTTCGCCTACGAGTGGCACGACGCAGAGAGGCAGTGGTTTCGATCGTACGGAAACGAGAACTGGGAGTTCGACGAGCATGGTTTGATGCAACTGCGGTTCGCCAGCATCAATGACCAGCAGATCGGAGAGGGCGAGCGGAAGTACCACTGGAGCCTCGGACCGCGGCCGTCCGATCATCCCGGACTTTCGGAACTCGGTCTCTAGCATCGGCTTCATGGTCGCAGACGAACCACGAGGAGAGAGACGATGGGACACAAGTTCGCCGAGATCGCATTCACGGAATCGGTGCGAAGAGTGCAACAGAGCGCCGGCAGTCGGCGCTCCTACGCGCGAATGGAAGAGGGAGCCGAGGCCAACCATCTGCTGGGTCCGGCAGAGGCAGGTTTCATCGCAGCTCGCGACAGCTTCTACATGGCTACCGTGAGCGAAACCGGCTGGCCCTATCTGCAGCACAGGGGCGGTCCTACGGGCTTTGTCAGGGTGCTCGATGAGTCGACCCTCGGTTTCGCTGATTTTCGAGGCAACCGGCAGTATGTCAGCGTCGGCAATCTCATGGAGGACGACCGAGTCTCGCTATTCTTCATGGACTATCCGAACCAAACGAGGCTAAAGCTCTTTGGACGTGTCCAGTTGGTCGAGCTCGAAGACACCGAGACCCTCGAGAAGCTCGAGCTTCGCGATCACCCTGCGCGCGTCGAGCGCGGCATGCTGATCCACGTCGAAGCCTTCGATTGGAACTGCCCCCAGTTCATCACCCCTCGATTCAGCGTTGAGGAGGTTGATGCGCTAACGGGGAAGCATGCGGGAGTTGGGTAGCGACAGTCTGACTTCTGGCAATTGCGCGGTCGCGCGGTGCCAAACTTGATGCGTCGGGGTAGAGAACGCGTGCAACTTCGGTGGTTCCAGCCGTGACCGACTGGTGGGCCCGCAGGGGCTCGAACCCTGGACCGACGGATTAAAAGAACACGACGACCCTGAGGAATAACGCGGGGTTACGCTCTCGACT
>JAPUKT010000299.1 GCA_027295555.1 Deltaproteobacteria bacterium | reverse complement strand
TGGGCGTCCGGCGCGCAAACGCCATGGGCCCAATGATGCTGACCGAGGGCGGATCCCAGAGCCAATACATCGTTTTTCCTCGAACCGCGGCGGCAAGCGAGTAGGCCGTTGCGGCGGTCACCTGGGCGGGCGTCGTGATCTCGTCGGGCAAGCTCGCGACCGGTACCGTCACACCGAGGCCGAACCGATACGAGAACTGTCCCTTGACACCTTGGTAGTAGAACGCGATCCACGGATTACCCGGACGAAACGAGTTATCCGCGCCCGCATCGGCATCCAGGTTCACGTAGGCGAGACCCCAGGCAGCGTCGAGAAGCCAGTGCTCTGCCAGTTGAAGACGCAGCTCGAAGATCGGGCTGAGCAGTATCGCCTTAGCATCGCCCTCGATATCGCCGCCAAACAACGCGAGCTCACCGAGGATTTGGAAGCGCTTGCTGTGCGCGTTGGCGCCCTCGTCCAAGCTGTTGGGCTCATCGGGAAACGCGCGCGCCCCGCCTGGCGACAACCATGCGGCGGACGCAAGCAACACAGCCATAACTCCCCAACCCCGAAGAAAAGCCATCTTTCAACCCCCAACAAAAAGGGGACAGCCCCCTTTTTGTCGTCTCAAGTATAAGCGGCGAGAATGTCGGGGGCCCACCGTTCCGCCGAAAGTGGAACGTGCGTCACACGCGTGATCGGGCGTTCAGCGTTGGACCGCGATGTACGTCGGGCCGGACTCCGTGAGCCAACTGATGGCCCGAGTCGCACCCGTCTCGAGATTGATGATCGAAAGCCGGTTGTCGCTTACGTGCGCGACGAACGCGAAGTCGCCCTCGGCGTCGACTGCAGCAGTCAGCGGGAAGGAGGAACCGGGAAGCGCTTGCGGTAACGACGGTCGGAGTATGTCGCCATCCACCACGATGGTGCTCAGATTGGCCGGAACTCCGACTACGACCGGGCTCAGAGGCGCGAGAATCGAGCCCCTACTAGGCACGAAGGTGAGGCCGTAGGGAACACCACCTTGGACGATGAAGCTTTGGATGGCCAGGGGTGCGCTGGGGTTGGAGGTATCCAACAGCGTGACGTTGAAGCCCTGGCTGTTGGCAACGACGAGTCGATCGTTGCCATCGATAAACGTGAGGCCCGAGGGATCGTTGTCGGTCGCTACGACGTCGGTCAGTGTGCCGACGATGTCGGACGTCTCGAAAACGCGAACGCCGCCTTCGCTGGTGAGGTTGATGGCGCCAAGCGTGCCGTCCGGGCTCAAGGCCACCTGCTCCGGCCTCAGTCCAACCGTGATCGCTTCGACGACCTCGCGCGACGCGATGTCGATCACCGAAAGGCTGTCGCCGGGCGCGCCCGTCATCCCGTAGTTAGCGGTGTATGCGAGCGCGCCGTCAGGGCTGATCGCGATCCCCATGGGCACGTCTTCGGTCTCGATGGATTCCGCTTCACCGGTTTCCAGGTCGACCACGAGCAGCGTGCCTCCCGGAGGCACATCCGGTGACCCGATGATCGAGAACCCGTCAAAGAATCCAGGCCCAACCGACACGACCGCGGTCTTTCCGTCAGGCGTGAGCTCGATCTCCAGCGGGCCGGGCTCCCAGTCGGACAGGTCAATGGTACGGATAATCGATGCTTCGGCGTCGCTTTCACCATCGATGAGCTTGTCGTAGTCGAGGAGTGTAAGCGACCGGTTGAGCCAATCCGCGGTGACCACCAGTGAGGGCTCCGGGCCCGAACCCCCCGAGCCACCGGTGGCCCCGGATCCGCCACCCCCGCCGGACTCGCCGGTCGCGCAACCCACCAAGGAGAAAGCGAGAACACCACAAACCAGCACCCAACCGCGCGTTGCAGCGGGCAAACCAGACAACACGTGCGCCACCATGCGGCGGTTATAGCCTATTTCCGATCGCGCCGTTTCTTGGGCTTGATGAACTTCAGAGTCATCCGGTCGCTTTCGCCGATGGCGACATACTTTTGGCGGTCTTTGTCGCCGAGCCGCAGAGTCGGAGGCAGGGTCCAGACGCCCATCGGATGGTCCGCCGTATCCTTTGGATTCGCGTTGACCTCCGAGGACGCCACGAACCGAAAGCCCGCCCGCTTGGCGAGCTTCTTCACTTGTGCTTCGGTCACGTAGCCGCTCTCGATCATCTTTTCGACACTGGTACCTGGCTTGGCGCGGTGCTCTACGACGCCGAGGACCCCACCCGGCTCGAGCGCCGCGAACATCGCTTCGAACATTTGCGGAGCGTAACCGCCCTTCATCCAGTTGTGGACGTTTCGAAAGGTGAGCACCATGTTCGCGGTGCCGGGAGGCGCGATTTCGGCGCGCTCCGGGATCGATAGCTCGGTCACCACCACGCGGTCGTACAAGTCGGGCCGAGCAGCAAGCTTCTTCTCGAGCTCGCGCTGCATCTTTTTTCGCCACCCGGGTGTGCGCTTCGCCGTGAGCGCAAAGCCGGCGGCGTAGTACTTCCCGTCGGCCCTGAGGAACGGCGCAAGAATCTCCGTGTACCACCCCCTGCTCGGCCAAATCTCGACGACCGTCATCGTCGGTTCGAGGCCGAAGAACTCGAGCGTCTCACCGGGATGCCGATACGCGTTTCGATCCGCATTACCGGGGCCTCGATGCGCGCCGGTCGTCCAGCGCGCGAGCTGCGCCGATGAATCGGCCACGACGCCGACACCGAACGCGAGCATCAGAACCAGCAGTGCAAAGCCGATCCAAGCAGATTGTCGAGTCATCACCAGGGAGCGAAAACGGTAGCACGGCATAGTCTGCGGAGCGCATGGCATGCGTTACGGTGAAAGGCAGCGCAGTTTTTTCGCCGAAATCCCTGCGGAAACCGCGGTTTACAAGGGATCAAGCAGGGGGCGACCGTGGCATGGAAATCGATGAACGAAAAAACCGAAGACGAGTACTATGGCCGCAAGGAGGTGAGCAAGCCGCTCACGTTGGCCGAACGTCGTAGGCGGCTCGCCGTAGCATAAATGGAATCTGGTTCCGACACGCCCACAGCCGACGAGATCCGACAGCGCATCCGAAGTGAGCACTACCGGATCTCCGAACAACTCTCTCGCGTGGACGCGCTCACCGAGGAAGCGCGCGGGGGTAACCCGGCAACGATCATCGCGCTGCGTCAGCAACTGCAGGCGCTTGGGGCGACGTTGCTCGATCACCTGCACTACGAAGAGTACAGCCTCCCGTCTCTGACTCGGCAAAGTGACGCTGCAGAGGACGTGGCCGAGGTGATGCGCCGGGAGCACCGAGCCCAAAGGGAGTTACTGGATCGCGTGATCCGTGATCTCGATGAGACCGCGGTAGGCGAGAAGTTGGTGGTGGGTGTGCGGGAGCTCACTCGCGCGATTCGCGACGACATGGAGCACGAGGAACGAGAGCTGCTCAGCGGGACAAACTGAGGCCGTAGGCCATCTAGCGCCCTGAGCGGCGTGATTTAGTTCCGGTCGGGCCTACGGCCCGGCAATTTGTCCCGCCCCACCGCCGGCGGCCGACGTGGTTGATCCCGGTCGGGCCTACGGCCCGTCAATTTGTCCCGCCCCACCGCCCCCACGCTATCGCCTAGATTCGGGTCAGTAGCTTCGTCGTGAGCATTCTCGAGGCCGCGATGATGGGAGTCATCGTGTGGCTCGACGCGCTAGTGGGGAAGCCCGAGGAATCGAAGACGTAGATGTCTCGAGTGCCGTAGACCTTGGCGTCGGGATCAGCTCCACCGTCTCGTTCCGAGGGGGCCATTCGCACCGTGCCCTGCTGGTGCGCGCTGACCAGCGGGGCTGTGGCGGGGGCGAAGGTAATGTCGCGCGCCTTTTCGGCTTCGATCGGTGACCGAATCACGAGCGGAGGCGCGGTCGGGACCACGACGCGGGTTGCGCCCGCCGCGAGATAGATCCGGGTGGCGTTGTACACCGCCTGGCGAAGACGCTCTTGGTGGTCTGGGCGTTGCGTGTACTGAATGATCAGCCTGCCGCCTCGTCCCACCTCCACGTGTCCGGACGGCCGATCGGGCGCGAGTAGAAGCGACGCGGCCATTCGGTTGTATTGGGCCATCGCCTGCATGCCTTCGGCGCCCGAGAACGGGAGCAGGGTCGACACGATGCCCGGGGTGCCCATGACCCCCTCGATGCGATAGCCCCAAAGCCCAACGTCTTCGTTGTCCTCCTGCTCGAACTCGGTCACGGCGTACGACTGCGGCACCAAGTCGAACCCGTCGATCTTCTCTTTGAAGAAACCGATGACGGGCAACTGAGGTTGAAGCATGAGGTTTCGGCCCACTTGAAGGTTGCCAATGCCAGAACGCAAAAGGAGCTGCGCCGACGCGATCGCATTGGCCGCGACGATCACGACCTTGGCCCGAAGGATGACCTCTTCTTGCTCGTGATAGCCCAGCGGATCGAGGGTACGTACGCGAATCTCTTTAAGCTCCTGACCCGGGTGGCGGATCTCGACGGCCCGAGCGCGAGTGAACACACGGGCCCCACCAGCAATGGCCTTTGGCAGCGCCACCATCCTCGGGTTGCGCTTGGCATGCACGGGACAGCCGATCAGACAGGTGCCGAGCCCCTGACAGCCAACGCGATTGTGCATCATGACCTCACCGCGATACCCGAGGGCTTCGGCGCCGATTCGCAATTTGTTGTTGGCGCTATTGACGAGGCTCTCCGGGATGCGGCTCGCAGAAAGATCGTCCAGGGCATCTGCCTGGAACGAACCGAAACGGTCGGGGGCGAAATCCTCCAGCCCATACTTGGCAGCCCAGTGCGCCAGCACCGGCTCGGGCATGGGCACGACGTCGCAGGCGTTGATCACGCCGCCGCCTCCGAGCACCCTCCCCTGCAAAACGCTTATCGAGAGGTCCGACGTCGCGCGACCTCCGCGGTCCATGTAGAGCTGATCGTACATGTCGCTGTCGCGTTGGTTGCGTTCCGGCCCGATGAAGTCCCGCCCTTCTTCGAGCACTACCACTTCATGACCGGCCTCGGCCAACAGGCGCGCCGCGGTCGCTCCGCCGCAACCCGATCCGACGATGCAGATCTCCGTG
This sequence comes from Deltaproteobacteria bacterium, assembly GCA_027295555.1. Classification (GTDB taxonomy): domain Bacteria; phylum Myxococcota_A; class Polyangia; order Polyangiales; family Houyiibacteriaceae; genus SG8-38. The sequence continues at coordinate 739 of JAPUKT010000299.1, read as the reverse complement.
GTGAGGGCCTCCGGGACAGGCTCCTTCGACAGATCGATGATGGCCCCGCTCATGGCCTCACGCTCCGACTGCGATATAGCGATGGCCCGGGGTAGCCGATGAAAGGCCAAACCGCTTCGCGATCGAAAAACACCAGGTTGAAGAATTTTCGCATCGCGACGCTGACCTGGCGTCTCAGAAGACTGTCGCTGGTGGCCCAGCCGTTCCAATGAGCCAAGCGCGCCTCGGGATCGAGCCGCGAAAACGTGGAAACCTGGCGATCGAAGACCAGCGGACCGAACTCGATCAACACCAACGCTTTTCGCAGATCCTTCACGTTGTGCTCGGGCTCGCCCATCAAGAACTCGTCGAATGCGCGCGGCAACTCCATTGACGCCACGTCGATCGGAATCGCATCGGTACGTGGGAACATGATCTCGACCAGGCTCTGGACGGTCTGATACTCGTGTGCGTCGAGCACCTGTAGGCCATCGACTTTCGGCGCGCGTCCCCGCAGGATGAATAGACCTCCACCGCCAACCCCGAGCAGGGCACCGCCCGCAACCAAGCTCGCATTGAGGAACCTTCGCCGAGAGAGGAAACTGAAGAGCCCGTCGCGCGCACTTTGTTCGCCCTCGGGAACCGTCATGCTGAGTCTTCTCGCACACTCCCACGCTATAGAAAACCCGTGGGAGGCAGGTGGCTCGGGCCGCGCCGTGGCCGATGGGGGCGGAGCCAGCGGTAGCCCCCGCACAGAACG
>JAPUKT010000298.1 GCA_027295555.1 Deltaproteobacteria bacterium | reverse complement strand
CGAATGCGCTTGGCGACCCCTGGGCGGCGTGCTCGACTTCGGGGGTGATCTTTTCGATCACATCGAAGAGTTGCGGTTTGCGCCGGCCCTCGACCGGGGGTTCGACATAGAGTCCGTCGACGTCGGTCAAGATCACCAGAGCATCGGCACTCACGAGGCTTACGATGTTGGCGGACAACTTGTCGTTGTCGCCAAAGCGGATTTCTTCGGTCGCGATCGTATCGTTTTCGTTCACCACCGGAACAACCTTCAACTTGAGAAGTTCGCTCAGCGCCTGGCGCGCGTTCAAAAACCGCTCGCGATCTTCGAGGCCCATTCGAGTCAGCAGAATTTGCGCGATCTTTTGGTCGTGGCTTGCGAAGCGCCGCTGGTAGAGCTCGACCAGTCCGATCTGTCCGACCGCGGCAGCCGCCTGCATCTCGGGAATCGTATGCCGGGGATGATCCCAGCCGAGCCTGGCCGCACCGATCGCGATTGCGCCCGAGGACACGAGTACGACCTCGCGACCGTCGTCCAGCAAGCCCGAAATTTGCTTCGCGAGGTCCGAAAACTTTCGCGGTCGCAGCTTGCCGTCGCGGGTCAAGGTGCTGCTCCCGACCTTGACGACTATGCGACGCGCGCGCGCGAGCAGTTTTCGACTCTCGTCATTATTCATGGGTTGTACTTTCGGCTGTACGTTTGCTCTCGGCTGTATTCGCTTTGTCCGCTTCGCTGGCCGCGGCCACTGCTTCGAACATCAGGTTGACGAGGTCGCGACATCCGATCCCGGTGGCCCCTGAAATCCTCGACGCTTGCAGGCCGCGATCCCGCAAGGCTTCTTCGATTGCCACAATATCGCGTTCGTCGTGAAGTACGTCGACTTTGTTGAGCACGACGATCTCGTGGCGCTCGATCAAGTCTGCGCGGTAGCGACCGAGTTCCCGGCGTATGGTGTCGTAGTCGTTGAGCAAATCGCGCCCTTCGGCGAGCATCGCACCACAGTCGAGCAGGTGGACGATCACCCGGGTGCGCTCGATGTGGCGCAAGAAGCGGTCTCCGAGGCCGGCGCCGTCGCTCGCCCCCTCGATCAAGCCGGGAATGTCGGCCGCGACAATACGTTGCTCTCCCCGCTCGACGACGCCGAGGGAGGGAACCAGGGTCGTGAACGGGTACGAAGCGACGCGCGGTCGAGCCTTTGAAATCTGTCGCAGCAGCGTGGACTTGCCGGCGTTGGGAAAGCCCACGAAACCGACGTCCGCCAACAGTTTTACGGTCATGCGGAGGCTGCGCGTTTCCCCAGGCTTGCCGGGCTGGGCAAAGCGCGGTGTCTGTCGCGTGGAAGTCTTGAAGCGGGTGTTTCCCTTGCCGCCAATTCCGCCACGACAGATGACGTGGCTCTGGTTTGCAACGGTGAGGTCGACGATCGGCTCGCTGTCCTCGTCGGCCTCCTGATCAAAGATTTCGGTTCCGACAGGCACGCGGATCTCGACCGCCTTGCCCGAGGCGCCGGTTTTCTCTCGGGTTCCGCCGTTGGCGCCCCGATCTGCCTTGATCTCGCGACGATGACGGATATCGAGCAAGGTGCGAAGGTTTCCGTCGGCGACCAGGATGATGTCGCCCCCGCGGCCCCCGTCACCGCCGTCGGGCCCCCCCATGGGCTCAAACTTCGCGCGGCGCATGGACACCTTGCCGTCGCCCCCGTCTCCGGAGGTTACGTTGACGAAGACTTCGTCGACGAAGTTTGCTTTTGTGCCCATCGAGGTTTTCCTCGTGCTAACGCGCGCAAAGAGTACAGGAGCCATGTCCGCGCGTCGGTGCCCGATTGGAAGGCGAGCGAATCGCCGCCCGTGATCGAATGCACCGATCGCCGTCTGGTGATGAAGTTCAGGAACGGGCTTGCGGATTGGGGGCCGCTGATTTGAGGGTAAGAGCGTTACTTACCGCTCTCGGATCGGCTGATGCGTAAATTACTGCGGCGGGGAGTCTACGAAGGCGACCGTGCGGCCTCGAGACTTGCCGTAGCGAACCGTGCCGTCGATCAACGCGAACAGCGTGTAGTCGCGACCCACGCCAACGCCCTTGCCCGGGTGGATCTTGGTTCCGCACTGGCGCATGAGAATGTTGCCGGCGCGTACCACCTCGCCAGCGAAAATCTTCATGCCTCGCCGCTGACCGTTACTGTCTCGGCCGTTGCGTGAGCTGCCCTGTCCTTTTTTATGCGACATAGTGCTTTGATCCTTTGTCTTGCGTTTGACTTGGGTCTGTCTTGCGTCCGTCTCGCGTCGCGAGTCGAGTGGCTAGATCAGCCCTCGATGCGATCGATCTGAACTTCCGTATATGATTGTCGGTGACCCTGGGTGCGGCGATAGCGCTTTCGGCGCTTCATCTTGAACACCCGAATTTTCGGATGACGGTCCTGAGCGAGAATGGTGCCCACCACCTTGGCGCCGTCGACCTGCGGGGTACCGATCCTCACGCCCTCGTCGCCACCGACCATCAGGACGTCGCTGAACTCGATGGTATCTCCGACTTCACCATCAAGTTTTTCAATGCGGACCGCATCTCCGGGGTTCATCCGGACTTGCTTTCCACCAGTTTTAACAACGGCGTACATCATGGCTCCTCAGGCTGACGAGAGGCGGGGAGTATCCGCAATTCCGATTGATCGTCAAGCACTTCGGGCGTATCCATGTCCATTGAGTCCAACTCTTTGGCCGCCGCAGCTCTATCGTCCGCCGCCGCAGGGCTGTCATCGTCTTTTTCGTCGGATCCCTGGTCCTCGGCGATGAGCAGGTCCTGCTCGTCCTCGATCCTTTCGGCTGCCTCCGCCGGCTCGCTGATCTCGCTTGTCGCACTGGCTTCTTCAGCGGCTTTTGCGACTAGTGGCTCGGTCTTGGT
>JAPUKT010000297.1 GCA_027295555.1 Deltaproteobacteria bacterium | reverse complement strand
TAATGCCACCCGGGGTCAGCCCCCCCGCCCTTGGGTCCGTTTTTTCCATTGGTGTTGTGCGCATTCGCCTGCGGCAAAAAATTGGGCTTTGGGGGGGGTGGGGCTTTTGGGGGGGGGGGGGGGGGGGGGCACAAATTAACGGGCCGCAGGCCCGACCGGAATTAACCACACGGCGGCCTAGGTAGGCTCGTAACCCGGTGTGTGGCGCTCTGACGGCTACTTGAGCGAGACGACGGTCACTTGGGGGCCGCCTTCTTCCTGCGTTGCCGGCCGGAAGCCCTCGACGTAGGTGTTGTCGCGGTCGAGGTGTTCATGGATCGCGTCGCGAAGCGCGCCGCTCCCGACGCCGTGCAAAATGAAAGCACTCGATTCGGCAGCTCCGTACATCCTGTCCAGAAACGCCTCAGCCATCGCCACAGCATCGTCTGCGCGCTGCCCGCGAACGTCGAGCGTGTTGTCGCGTGTCCGGATGGTCCGCTTCGCGGCAGGACGTTGATCCGAGACCGCGCTGGTTGAGGCCTGTACCGGTGCCGCGGGCGCTTGTTTGATCGCGCGAAGATCCGATACATTGACCCAGAGCTTCATCATGCCCGCGGAAACCCGGACCTTGCCGCGCGTTGCGGCTTCCACCACCTCTGCAGCGCTTCGCAAGCGCTGGACCCACACATGGTCGCCGACCGCCAGTGTCTCGGGGTCGAGCTCTCCGGTTTCGATTGGCTCGGGCTCCAGGCTGAGCCGGTGGGCGTCGAGCTCTCCGAGGAGCTCACCACTGTCGCGTGTGACCGTCTGGGCGGACACCAACGCCTCCGCCGACGCGTTCTCACGAAGTGCTTTCTTAGCCACATCGAGCCTCCGCTGAACCTCCCGCACTTGGTCAACCAGACGCGCCGCCTCCTGGCCGAGGGTCCGGGCTTCGCGCGCCTTGAGCTCCTCGCGGCGCAGGTCGAGCTTTGCTCTCGCTTCTCCAAGCTGAGCCCGTTCGCGCTCGAGAGCCGCCTGCTCCTGCAAGGCCCCTTGGGTGGCCGTCTCGAGCTTGGCTACAAGCGTTTCGAAGCTTCGGGAATGCTCGGGCAGGATACGACGTGCCTCTTCGACGACCTCGTTGGGAATCCCGTATCGGCGAGCGATTTCGAGCGCGTTCGAGCCACCAGGGACGCCCATTTTCATGCGGAACGTGGGCGCCATGTTCTCGAAATCGAAGCCCACCGAGGTGTTCCGCATGTCGTCGCGCTCCGCCGCCACAGCCTTCAGCGCCTCGTAGTGGGTCGTCACAGCTACCGCAGCTCCCGCTTCGACGAGGCTTTGCGTGATCGCGCAAGCCAGCGCGGCCCCCGCCTCGGGATCGGTGGCGCCAGCCAGCTCGTCGAGCAGCACCAATACGCGTTCCCCTGCCTGTTCGAGGATGCTGCTCAACGTCACAAGGTGTGCCGAGAACGTCGAAAGGCTTCGCGCAAGGCTTTGTTCGTCGCCCACTGCGGCGAGAACGGGCGAGAAGAACCCGCAGACGCTTCCTTCATCAGCTGGGAAGGGAAGTCCTGCGCGCGTCATCAGTGCGGCGAGGCCGAGCATTTTGAGAGCCACCGTCTTACCACCAGCGTTGGGCCCGGAGATCACCAGCGCCTGGCCACCAACCAGATCGATGTCGTTCGGGACGACGTCGATCCCGCGGAGCACCAGCAACGGATGGCGCGCTTCCCGAAGCGAAATCTTGGGCGCCTCGGAGATCTCCACGAAGCGCGCGTCGAGGTCGACGGCCAGTTGCGCGCTGGCGGCCCGGAGGTCCGCGTGATCGAGCGCCTCCGCGGCGGCGCGAAGCTGCGGCACGTACTGCCCCACGAGATCGGAGACGGCCGCCAGAATTCGTCTCTCCTCGCGATCGTGCTCGGCCTGCGCTATCTTGAGCCGATTGCCGCGCTCGATGAGCTCGCGCGGCTCGACGAAAATCGTGGCACCGCTGCCGCTCGACCCGTGCACGATGCCATGGAAGCGCTCGTGCGCGTCGGCCCGAACCGGCAAGACATAGCGCCCTTCTCGGGTCGTGTAGAACGAGTCCTGCAGAATCGCGCTGCGTTTTTGGATGAGTTCCTCGAGCTTGCGAACGATCCGGCCACGGAGGTTTCCCACTTCTTCACGAAGGTGCGCCAGCTCGGCGCTTGCGGAATCGAGAATCGATCCGTCATCGCCGACCGACATTCCGATCTCGTCTTCCAGCCCATCGAGGGTCGGATCAATACTGCAAGCGCGATCGAGGTAAGGAACCAGGGTCTTGCGCTGGCCGAGAAAACGTCTGAGCGCGGCCGCCGCCCGGAGAGAGCTCTTGATGTCGCGCAGTGCTACTCCCTCGAGAACGCCCTCTCGCTCCAGATGCTGGAGCGATGGCTCGATGTAACCAATCCCTTCCAAGGGAAGCGGCTCGCCACGATCGAGGAGCTTCCAGGCCTCCCTCGACTCGACGAGCGCCCGCTCGGTGTCCTCGAAGGTCTCCAAAAGCTCCAGCACGAGTCGGTCTCGAAGGGGACCGCTACAGCGCTCGGCCACCGCCTGCTCAACTTGTTCCCACTCGAGATCGGCTAGAGTCTTCTTCTCTGCGTCACTCACCGAGCCCACTCCGGAACCTTGAGGTCCGACGCACGGGTTGGGGTCTCGCGTTTACGGCGCGGTTTGGCTTCTGCGCTCTTGCGCGGCTTCGTTGTGGCTTTCTTGGGTGCCTTTAGCTCGATGAGCACTGTTTCCTCTTGCATCGGTGTGATCCGCGTTCGCCCGGTGCGCCTGCCGAGCTTGGCACGCAAAACCAACGGAGTCCCGCTGGTCGCTTCGAGCGTGCATGGCGTAGAGGCGCAGGCTTCAGAGCCATCCAAATAAAGGATTCGTGCACCCATGGGCGCCGTCGCTACATGAAGATTCACGAGGGAAGGTCGATCGTCCGTTGGCGGGGGCTCCTGCACGGTCGGGGCCCCCACCGCCAACAGGGTCGTCTCCTCCATGGGCGGATCGCTCGCCTCGGCACCGGGCTTGCCGCCCGAGCCGATCCACACCCACAGCGCGGCGGCGGTCACACCCGCGGCGGCAGCCCATACCCAGCGAGGGCGCTTACGGCGCGGCACCGGGTCGGTGTCGCGCACCGGGATCATTCGACCGCTCGGCGGGGTCATGGCCGTTGCACGGCTGACCCGCCCGTCGAGGGCGCACTCGATCGCTTCTGCGAGCTCTGCGGTATCTTGGTAGCGTTTGTCCGGATCCTTGGCCAAGGCCTTGGCGATCACGAGCTCGAGCTCAGCGCTGATCTGGGCTTTCGGATTCATCTCGACGATCGACGGCGGCTCCGAGAATAGATGTTGGGTGAGCACGCCCATGAACGTGTCCCCAACGAACGGGACACGGCCCGCCAAGCATTCGTACAAAATGATGCCGAGGGCATACACGTCGACCCGATGGTCCAACTCTTTACCCGCGGCCTGCTCGGGCGACATGTATTCCGGCGTTCCGAAGATCATGCCGGTCTTGGTGAGCTTGCGGCCCGGTTGCCCTTCGGTTTCGATGTCGCCCATCTTGGCGATTCCGAAGTCGACAATTTTGACGAAGTCCTTTACGCCATCTCGCTCGATCAGGAAGACGTTCTCGGGCTTGATGTCGCGATGGACGATCTGCTTCGCATGGGCAGCGGCAAGCGCCCGACAACACTGGAGCACGATCCGGCACGTACGCTGGGGGTCGACCGTCACCTCCCGCCCAAGCACGTTCGCGAGGTCCTCACCCTCGAGAAACTCCATGACGAAGTAGCTCGACCCATACTGGGTCTCACCGAAATCGGAGACGTCGACGATGTTTTTATGACCGATCCGCGAGGCGCTCTTGGCTTCCTGTCGAAACCGGGCCACCACATCGGGGCGGCGCGACAGATTATCGCGGAGCACCTTGATGGCGACGGGCTTGTCGATGTCGCGGTGCTTGCCCTCGTACACCAGCCCCATGCCCCCCTCGCCGATACGCCGAATCACCTCGTAACGGCCTGCAAGCAGGGTGCCGATGAGCGGATCCTCGGGGTCGATCGGCTTGGCGCCCATCTGTGAGGTGGTCACGAGGCGCGTGGCATCAACCGGACAGAAAACCTCTCCGCCACCGTAGTCGAACCTGCAGGTAGGACATACCTTATTCACACGAATTTCGAGCTCCCCCGCTCCATTTCACGGTAGCATCGGGACTTTGGGGGGGTCAAAGACGGGCCCTCGCCGTCGGGTGTGCAGCCACCAAAAACGCGGCTCTCGTTGCCATTCCGAACGAGCTTTGATACGCGCACGCGGTGGGCGTGACGGTTCAATTGCTCGACGATACCCTGGTCGATCAGATAGCGGCGGGCGAGGTCATCGAACGGCCCGCGAACCTGGTGAAGGAGCTCCTCGAAAACGCCATCGATGCGGGCGCGGGCGCGATTACCGTCTCAGTGGAAGACGGGGGCCGCGCGCTGGTTCGGGTTAGCGACGACGGTATCGGCATGTCCGCCGAGGATGCGGCGTTGTGTGTCCAACGGCACGCGACGAGCAAGATCGCTTCCTTCGAGGACCTGATCACGGTCCGAACACTTGGCTTCCGCGGTGAGGCTCTACCCTCGATCGGCGCGGTCTCGAGGATGTCGATCGCGACGCGACGCCCCCAGGACCTCGAGGGCACGCGGGTCGTCGTCGAGGGCGGGGTGGTTCGCGGGGTCTCGCCGCACGGCTGTCCGCCGGGGACCACTGTCGAGGTCGAAGACCTTTTCTACAACGTCCCGGCCCGAAAGAAATTCCTACGAGCCCGCCAAACCGAAACCTCGAAAATTTTCGAGATTTGTCAGCGAGCCGCCCTGATTCGTCCGGAGTTGAGGCTCGTGGTGTTGTCGGATGGCCGAACGGCGCGTCAGTACCTTCCCGCACGAAGTCTGGTCGAGCGGGCATACCAGGTGTTCGGCGACGTGCCGCTCGAAGAGATCCGCGTCGACCGCGAAGGGGTCGCGCTCGAAGTGGTGCTCGCCCCGATCACCTTGGCCCGTCCCGGCCCGCGTCATCTCTTCCTCTACGTGAACGGGCGTCCGATCGTCGATCGACGGTTGGCCCGGGCCGTCGCTTTTGCCTACGGGGACCGATTGCCACCGGGTCACTATCCGCGCGGGGTGGTCTCGTTGAGGCTCCCGGTCGAGGATGTCGACGTCAACGCCCACCCCCAGAAGACCGAGGTCCGCTTCAAGCGCGCCGCCCACCTGATCGATTTGGTGACTCGCATGCTCGGGGGACGGCTTGGCTCGGGCCCGAGTGGCGAGGCGTACTGGCAGGAACGGCTCGC
>JAPUKT010000296.1 GCA_027295555.1 Deltaproteobacteria bacterium | reverse complement strand
GTCGCCTGGATGGCGTCATTGGTTGCGGTCATCGAAGCCGTGCTATTGTCGCCGACGCTGACCAGGCCACCCTCCGGGGCCGACGCCGATCGAGCGCCGGCGTTGATCATGTACGTCGCCAACGCTCCGGGGAAAGAGAACCGCGCATCGGCCGCGAAGGAGTACATGCCCTTCGTTCCGGCGGACGCGGCCGGGAACGGGGGGTTCTCAAAGTCGGCCTGCGGGACGAGCGGGGGCTGGTCGCTCAGGGTCCCGACCGAGTCGAACGTCATCAAACCGCACTTGATGCGCTCGAGATAGATGTCGAGGATGCCGTTGCCGCTCTGGAAGCCGGAGTACAACGCGATCTCTTGAGGCAATAGAATGTGCGGAAGGAAGTAGCCCTCGTCGTATTGGCCGGAGTAGATGCCCCCGATTCGGTTTTCGGAGCTGCACTCGAACGGACTGAACTCTCCGGTGAGCGCCTGGGCGACGACCGACCACCGGTTTTGCTCGAACGTCGGCACACTACAGACCGGCAGGCACTCCAAGCAGGCGGGAGTGACGCAGATACAGTTCGGCTTTCGCTCCATCGAACCCGAGGTATCGATGAGCAGCATGACGTGGGGACGAATGTTCCGTACGTCCGGCGCCTGCGCGGCGGCATCTCTGCTCGGCGCCAGCGTCGCGAAGAGAAGAAGTCCAAGTGCAATGTGAAATGAGGTCCGCATCATGATCCTGTGACGAATGGCCCACTTATGATGTAGGCGCGAAAGTTAGCGCCGGTTTCGTTGCGCTCACGGTTCTGGTCTGCGGCTTCCGGGGCGACGTCACCGGCACTCACCCGCGCCCGCGCCCGAGCCGTGAGCGTGGTACGCATGTACTTGAACTTGGTCCCGCCTTGTGCCGCAGCGCCCGGTACCAGTTTGCTGAGGATGTGCTCGTCGTAGATGTCGATCGTCACGATCGGGGTCAGTGCGGTGTAGGTGCCGAAGGACGAACCCTGTTCGTACGGGACGTTGATCAGCAACCCTGGCCCTCCGCCAGCCGCGAGCAACTTCGAGAAGTGCTCTGGGTAAAGCCGATACGCGCGGCGGCCGTTGGCCATCGGGATTTCCGGGTAACAGGTACCGCCGCCGGAACAGTCAGGGAAACTCACCCCCTGGGTGCTTCCCGGGGCGAGCATCATGTTTCGGACCGTTTCCGGACCGAAGATATCGAACCAATCCATCGCGGCCGTGATGCCGGCCTTCGCGGTATACCTCGTTTGCATTTGCTGACGGGCAAAGCCGGTGCCCCGGACTTCGTGAGCGACGGTGTGGGCCGAGAACACCGCGCTTGCCGAGCCCACCATCACGATCATCAGGACTACGAAAAGGACCGCGCCTTCCTCTTTGCGAGAATGCTTCATCCCAAGTTCCTCCTGGCGATGCTCATCACCGGGATCTCGATCCGCAAATGCCGCACGCGTGCCGAGCCCTTGCTACTCGTGTTCACCTCGAAACGAGTCGGGACGACGCCGGCGTCGAGGTCGCCGTTGTATTCGAGGGACGGATCTTCGAGCGGGCTACGGATGCCGAGGTCGATGATGACTGAGCGCACGCGCTCGGGGTTGCCATTGACCGTCGATTCGGCCGTCGAGCCTTGTTCGTGGCTGAGGGTTGGGGGCGAAGCCGACGACGTCGAGCCGGAGTTGGCGTCGATCATGAAGCTCACTTCGAAGTGAGTGACGAACTCCGCGACGATCTGCGTCGAGTTCGCCTTCACCGACCCATCGGTGGCGTCCAAGATCCGCCGGACCAACACCCGATTTGGAGACTCGAGCAGGTCGGCCTCGGTCAACTGGCTGATGTCGTAAAAAGGGTGGCCCGTATCGGAAAGGTCCCCGAAGAAGACACCGTCGAACGTGATGAAGTCGTCCGTATTGGAACTGTCGGCTGGGGCGAAGGGGTCGATGATGGCGTATTCCACCCACTGAAGCGGCGCGAGGGTGGAACCTTCGGCAGCACCGGGAAGGCATGAAGTGCCGATCGGCAATGCGGGGGTGATCGTCAGCCGGATTTGGTTTTGCGCATTGCTACCCTTTCCGAACACCGATCGAAAGAAGTGACGACCTTCGGGGGTCTCGATGTGAAGAACCGAGCCGCTCTGGAAGGCCCGCGCGCCCCGCTGTCCGATACCCTTCCAGCTACCGGTTTCGCTGCCCCACGCGCTGTCCCAGTTGAGGGCGCCTGAGAGGTAGTCGGGCGCTACGCCGCTCGAAAACGGGCCTGCGGTGCTTCCCCAGGAAAACGTCCGCCGGTACGCCTGGTTGCCGCTTTGGAGCACGATCGTCAGGCCATCGATGCTGGTCGAGTTCACCAGGAGTTGCTCGGTGAGATACATGCTGGTGAGCACACGGAGCCGGTCAGCTCGCGCCCCAGCGTTCACGCTGGCTGGGTCGAGAACAGCGATGTCTTCGTTCGCGTAGTACTGAAAGGCACCCATCGGGCCATTGCCGCCACCGAGCAATGGGAGCACCGGAGCAGTGGCGTCACAGGTGGGCTCGAACCGGTTCGCACCGCTCCCTTGCGTAAGAGAGGCGTTTGGCGTGCCAAACAGGCCCGCGCGTGAGATGTCCTGCCGAAGCTCCAAGGTGGCGACCCGCGATGTCGCTTGCGAGGAAGCCACCCGTTGCTCGACGAAAAACTGCTCGCTCATCGCCGAGCCGAGTGCATAGACCGAGGTGACCGCGGCCAGGCCCACGACCATGGCGATCATCAACTCGATTAGGGTGAACCCACTTTGCCTCATGGTGTGTCCCTCCGTAGCCAAGTCACCACTGTGGACGCGAAGATCACGTTGACGTTCGGAGCCTCCCCGAGGTCCCAGCCATCGGCCGTCGCAGCAGCGCAGCCCGCCCCGCGAAAGGCGGTCGCTGCGACCCATTTCGCATGCGCCGGAGTTCCGATCATGTGCCCCCCGCGAAGCCAGTACGTGCGCACGTCGACGCGCACCGAGCTTCCTTGCCGAAGCCAGCTCATCTTGAGATTGACGCAGTACATGGTGTTCGCGGTGGCTCTCGTGTCGCGGCTGAAGAAGTCGAAGGCCCAGGACTCTGCCGAGCTCGCCGGGATGGGCTTGAACCATGCGGTTTCGTCGGCGACGCCGGCGATCTCCTGGAGATATGCCGTGCCTTGAAGCTCGGTGGTGTTGAACCCTTGCGCGGTCCAGAGCAGCGCGTCGCGCTCCACCCGCTCGATCCAGGTCTCGGTGATCGTGAGCGCTGTGTTCATTTCGCGCGCCTCCCGATTGGCACGGGTGACCGCTTGATGCATCGAGAGGATACCGAGCGATCCTACCGTCATGATGCCGATCGCGATCATGACCTCGATCAGCGTGAAGCCTTCTTGGGCATGTGTTGCAGAGCGCCTCATCGCAGAATCCTCGGCGACCCGGTGCCGGACGGGATCAGGACCTTTCGAGCTACGCCGATCGGCGTTCCAGCGAGCTCGCGGTAGACGATGAAGCCGAATCCGGCTTGTGACCTCGGCGCATCCCAGTTCGTGTAGAGCACTGTGTCGATGAACACCTGGTTGTTGGAGCCCGCCTCGTAGCAAAACGTGGTGTCTGCCCAGCCGTCCACGCGAACGAGATCGTCGTCCGCCGTGTTCGCGTCGTGCGTGCTCGCGTAGACATGGTCGACGCAGCGCCAATGGTTGGGGTTGTCGCAGTCGAGATCATCGAGCGTAATGGTCGCTGCGTTCTCGAAGCTGCTCACCGAGCAGCCACCGGCCGTGCCCCGGAGCGTCTCGAAGGCGAACGCTTCGCTGAGCCCGCTGCCGCTGTCGTTGTCGTACACCACTTGGTGGGCACGCCCGTATGCGCTCGACATGTATCGCGCGCGCTGAAGAGGCCGACGACCTCGCGGGCGACCATTGCCACCCGCCGGTCGGCGAACCCTTCGCCGATGCTCGGCAGGGCGGCGCTGACGAGCACGCCCATCACCGCCAACACGACCATCAGCTCCACAAGCGTAAATCCAACTAATCTACGTCTAGATTCCCCAAGCACATAGTCCTTGTGTGCAACCCCCGTACCGAAACTTCGAAGCTTGTAAGTGCTTGAAATTAAACGAATTCGATCCCGAGCGGGGCGACTGGAACCCTGCATTTCATGCAAGGTCTATGAAAAAAATACAGGGTTGATGTCGGCACGGAGGGTCCTTCGGCGTGTGCTTGACAGGCTTGGGGTCAACGTCTATCGAGCCCTCTCTTCAGCGGAAGTGGCGGAATTGGCAGACGCGCATGATTCAGGTTCATGTGAGGTAACACTCGTGGAGGTTCGAGTCCTCTCTTCCGCACCAGACCGGAAATAACGGCAGAATACCTATCTGCGAGGACTCGACCTACGGTGTACTCGGCCCCTTTTGGGGCCTCTATACTCGTACCTACAAGCGAGTCCTCTCGTTTTTCTTCCTACGCAGCGTGTTTGGCTAGTTTTCTTGAGCCGGCTGTGGCGAGAGCCAGGACTAGGCCTTTCATGGTGAGTCGGCAGCGTTCGGCGTCGACCAGGCCGTGGGCGTCGAGACGGGTTAGCAGACCTCGAAGTTGGGGTTCGGGCGCATCCAGCCATTCGGCGAGCACATCGAGGGTGGCGGGGATGTCGGCCCGCGCGAGTTCGTAGAGCGTCTCTAAGAGAGAGCGACCTAGTTGTTCGTTTTCTTGTTTCATTGAAGAGCCAGAATACCGACTACTGATAATCGGTCCAGTTTTTGGTGTTCAGTACGTCCGAATCTGCACCCGAACTTGCAACTGATCGAATTCTATACGCTTTTCTCGCTCAGATCTCAAGCTCGACGAGCAAGAACTTGTTGCAGTCTCGCTTCGTCGAGAGCTCTCGGATCGGCCGGTCGGGAACCAGCTTCTTGAAGTTTGGATACCGCTTGTGCTCGAACACGAAGTAGGCACTACGACCCTGATTCGCCTCCAGCCACTTCTTCATTCGCTTGTTGTCGAGCTCGGCAAAAACGTGGACTCGATTGCCGGTATAGAAGTTCTCGCCTTTCCAGTTCATCTGCCAGGCAACGAGGGGCTCGTCCGCGCTTTGCCGGTCGTCGTAGTAGCGCTGGGCCAGGTTCCGGAGCCCCCAGTGATCCGAGAGGTCGATCATGTAGACGTTGAGGCCCCAGGCGCAGAAC
>JAPUKT010000295.1 GCA_027295555.1 Deltaproteobacteria bacterium | reverse complement strand
GACCAGGACATCGATGCGAAAACCGCAGCCCGACTATGCGATGCGATCACGTCGCGTGAGGCAGGGATCTCGGCCGTCATCATTTCCGACTTCAGCTACGGCGTGTTGTCGGCGCCGGTGATCGACACAGTGACGAAGCTCGCCAAGGCCAAAGGTATTCCGATCGTGGGCGATGTGCAGTGCAGCTCTCAGATCGGACGCGTGACTCGGCTGAAAGGGCTCACGGCCGCAACACCGTCCGAGCGTGAAGCACGCCTGGCATTGTGGGATCGGGAAAGCGGTCTATCGGACCTCGGGGTAAAGCTGCTCGACGAGACGCGCCACCAATCGTTGGTGCTGACGCTCGGGTCGCGCGGCCTCATGATTCTCGATACCGAAGGCCGAGACTGGGAGGAGATCGCCGATCCCCCGCAGATGCACGCCATCAAGAAGAAGCTGAAGATCGAATACCTCCCCGCCTTTGGTGGCAACGTCGTCGACGCGATGGGCGCCGGTGACGCGATGCTATCGGCATTTGCGAGCGCGCTTTCTGGAAGCGCATCGGTGATGGAGGCGGCATACCTCGGCAATTGCGCTTCGGCAATCGAAGTGGGTCACATGGGCAACGTTCCGGTCACGACCGAAGACCTGCTCGAAGCAGTCGAGTTTCAGCTCGGCTCCTGAGCGCCGGACGGTGGGACGCGTACCTTGCCGGCTTTCACATCGTGGATCGCCTGCTGATAGCGTTCGGCGGAGTCGATCGCGATTCGATAACCCTCGATCGGGACCCCGAAGAGGCGCAGGTCGGCGGCCAACGGCATGTAGATGTCCCGTGGAAGGTCGAGCGGCCTCTTCGAGGGAAACCGTTCGATCAGCTCGCGCCGCAGGATCTGGCACCCCGAATTCACCCAAACGGGACCAGTCGCCGACCATCCGGCCGGCCGCTCTCGAAAGCGCACGATCCGGCCTGTGTCGTCCATGTTGATGATGCTATTCGAGGGCGTCGTTCGCCGGTGAACCAAGAGCGTGGCGTCGGCCCGGTTCGCACGGTGCCGTTCGTAGAGCGTCGTTAGGTCTTCGTCGAACACGAGGTCGCCATAAACGATGAGCACATCGGATGCATCGGCGAAGTAATCGATGAGGTTGGCCGCAGCGCCTGCCGTACCGAGAAGCTCGTCCTCGAGCTCGTAGTGGATGTGAAGGCCGTAGCGACTGCCGTCGCCGAGCTCGTCCTCGACCCTGTCGGCGAGAAAGTGCAGGTTGACGGCGACATCGATGATCCCGTGATGCGCGAGGTGATGCAGCGTGTAGCCCACGAGCGGAGTGCCTTCGATGGGAAGGAGCGGCTTCGGGCAGTCCCGCGTGAGGTCCTTCAGCCGGGTGCCGCGCCCTGCACACAAGACGAGGGCCTTCAAGGTCATGACTGGCCCCGCAAAAGACTGTGAACGGCTTCGCGGAGGTCGGGGAAGCGATGGTCTGGTGTGGGCGGATCGGAGGGCATCCCCACGATGGGAGGCGCACGGTGAGCGCCAGATTCGACCAACGCTGTGGTGCACCCTGCGCTCGTGCCGGCAGCGACGTCGGATAGCCGGTCTCCGACCATGAAGCTCGTGGAAAGATCGATGCCCATTTCATCGGACGCGCGCTCGAGCAGCCCAGGTTTCGGTTTTCGACACGCGCAGTCGACTCGATACTGGGCGACGTCGGCATGCGGGTGGTGCGGGCATACGTAGAACGCCGACACCGGTGGGGCGCCCGCCTGAACGAGCTGATCGCGTAGATGACCGTGCAGCACGCCGAGCTCCGCTTCGTCGATGAGCCCCCTCGAAACCACGGTTTGATTCGTGACGACGACGCTCAGATACCCGTGTTCGTGAATCACCTGAAGCGCCTCGACGACACCAGGGATGATTCGAATCTGACTTGCCTCGGTGAGGAGGTCGACATCCTCGACGAGCACACCATCGCGATCGAGGAAGAAGGCGCGATCGCTCTTTACGCGTTGTTCGGATTGAGCCACTTGTGGAAATACGCGGTGATCAGGTGATCGAAGATCATGTGGGCGTCTTCGATTGGACCGTAGTCGTTGGATGGCACGATCACGGCACCGTCGCACAACGGCGCCAACGCGCCTCCCCCCATCCCGAGGAAACCGAAGATCTTCAAGCCTCGTTGCTTCGCGAACTTGGCTGCCCGGATTGCGTTCTCCGAGTTTCCGCTGCCGCTGATGAGAATGATGAGGTCACCTTCGTTGGCAAGCGTCCGCATCTGCGCGACGAACACATTGGCGTAGCTCTCGTCGTTGCCCGCGGCCGTAATGGCGGCGACGTTGTCCGTGAGGGCGATCACGCGAAAGCCCTTCCCTCCGGTCTTCGGCGTGGTGAGCATGAGGTCGCAAGCCATGTGGCTGGAGGTGGCGGCGCTGCCGCCGTTGCCCGCGATGAACACTTGCCGATCTTCGGCGTGTGCCTTTTCGAGCGCCTTGATCACCGAGCTGAGCTCGTTCCACGGCATGGCGTCGAGGACGCTCTTCAGCTGCTCGATGTATCCTTTTGCGAATGCCGTTCGCGTATCGATCTGTTGCCCCCCGTCGCTCATCCCAAGCTCCTAAACCAAGCCTCTGTGGCTTTCTCGATCGTGCGAGGCGTCCAGACCGGAGCCTCGCGCCAGTAGTCGATGTTCTCCACCATGATGCGCACCCCCTCTTCGAACAGCACGCGCGCCTTCCATCCGAGGAGCGCTTCGATCTTGCGCGTGTCCGCCTGCGTGCAGTCTGGCTCACCGGGCCGCTTCGAAATGTGGACCACGTCGCCCCCGAGGAGCTCGACGAGCCGGTTGACGCTTTGCGGATTACCGCTCCCGACGTTCATCGACTTCCCCTGCACGTCGGAGGCGGCGGCGCACACACAGGCGTCGGTCACATCGGTGACGTAGGTGAAGTCGCGCGTCTGGGTCCCATCCCCCACGACCGTGAAAGGTTCTCCCGCGAGCTTCTGGGCGAGAAACACACCAAAGACCGCCCCGTAGGTGCCCGAAGTCCGAGACCTAGGGCCGTACACATTGAAGAACCGGAGCGAAACCGCCGCCAGGCCATAGAGCTGCGCCCAATGAAGAACGTACTGCTCCCCAACCCATTTCGTCAGTGCATAGGGATACTGAGGCCGCGCGGGGCTCTCCTCGGGAGTCGGATACTGATCGGGAATGCCGTAGCAGGAAGAGGAGGCCGCGTAGACGAATCGGCGGACCCCCGCGTGCCGGGCGGCCTCGAGGACGCGAAAGGTGCCTGCGACGTTGGCTTCGTGGTACGCGGTCGGGTCTTCGACCGAAGGCACGATATCGGCCAGGGCGGCGAGATGAAAGACCCAATCGGTCCCTTCAAACGCTTGTGATAGTGGAGCGGACGCGATGTCGGCTTCGATCACCTCTAGGTTCGGATGGCCCTCGTGGTGCTGGAGATTGCCACGGTGCCCCGAGCTGAAGTCGTCGATCACCAAAACGACGTGGCCGTCGCCGAGCAATCGGTCGACGAGATGACTTCCAATGAACCCCGCACCCCCCGTGACGATACAGCGTTTGGCCAAGCTCCCCATGCTCTCAGGGTATCATTCGGCCCGAACGGGGGCGAAGAAGTCGCCCCGGGCTTTGGCCACCCAAATTGACCGGAACGTCGGCCAAGGGATACTTTGAGCCACGATGGAGGGTCAGGTAGTCGGGGTCGATCTCGACAACACAATCATTTGCTACGACGGTCTTTTCCATCGCTTGGCCGTGGAACGGGGATTGGTTTCCTTCGGTTTCCAGCCGAGCAAGAAACTCATCCGTGATCGGATCCGAGAGCGGACGGACGGCGAGATCGAATGGCAGAAGCTACAAGCGGAAGCGTACGGGCCTCGAATCGGCGAAGCCAGCGTATTTCCAGGTGTGCGTGATTTCTTCGAGACCGCCAGTGCGCGAGGAGTGCGCACATTCATCGTGAGCCACAAGACTCGCCACGCCTCCTATGGCCCCCCTGGGGTCTCGCTACGGGAGGCGGCCGTCGGATTCCTACGCGCGGAGGGATTGCTCGACTGCCTTCGAGACCAGGACACGGACGTGTTCTTCGCAGACACCAGATCAGGGAAATGCCGTCGCATCGAAACCTTGTGCTGCGCCACGTTCGTCGACGATCTGCTCGAGACATTTCGCGAGCCCGAGTTTCCGCGGATGACGGAGCGCCTCCTCTTCGACCCCCTCAACGTATACTCGGAGTCGCTTCCCGAACGCCGCTTTGCGAGTTGGGCAGCCATTACGAAGCATGTTTTCGACTGACTGGGACACTATCGTTCACCCGATCGGGTTTCCGCCTGTCGAACGGATCGACCGGTTGGTCGCGGGGCGCAACAGTCGTGTGCACCGTCTTCAGGGTGGCCAGCGTTGCGTCGTAGTGAAGCAATACTACCTCGAAGACGGGAAGCCGAGCGACCGTCAGCGCCGAGAGTACAACGGACTTCGGTTTCTTTGGGACAGTGGAGTCCGCGCGATCCCGGAGCCGCTGTGGAACGACTTCGAGCAGGGGGCGCTCGTGCTCTCCTTCATCGAGGGCGCGCCGGCCGCGACGACCCCGATCTCGCTCGCGGACATTGATGCGGCAACGGAGTTTCTGGTCGGACTTCGTGAAACGACACATAGACCTGACGCGCGCAACCTAGAGGACGCCACCGACGCGGCGTTTCGTCTCGGAGACTTGACGAAGGGGATCGAAGGACGCATCGATCGGCTCGTTCGGGAGGGGCAGGCGCCTGCGAGCATCGAACGATCGCTCCGGGATCTACTTGCTGGCGCGTTACCTTCGTCGTTTGCAAAGGCGTCCCGTCACGCGGAAGCGGTGCTCAGCGACCAAACGCTAGCGGTCGAGGCACGCACGCTGAGCCCGTCGGATTTTGGTTTCCACAACGCGATTCGTACGAACACAGGTCTCGCGTTCGTCGACTTCGAGCATTTCGGTTGGGACGACCCGGCAAAAACGATCGCGGACTTCGTGCTCCATCCCGGAATGGACATTGAGTCGGATCTACGCGCTGCGTTCGCGAAGGGTATGCTCGATCGCTTCTCGACCTCGGATCCAGGCCTCGCCGAACGCACACGCCTACTGGGCCCCCTGTATGCCGTGAAGTGGGCGACCATCCTACTCAACGAGCTCCTCTCCGCTGCGGCGGCCAGGCGAAGCTTCGCCGACGCCGACACCAGCAGCGACGAGTCCCGCCTCCTCGGCCAAATCGACAAAGCACGCCAGATGCTCATCCATGCGGACGATTTCTACGCACTGGCTGGCCTATGATTTCGTCCGCGAGGGCCAGAAATGCTAGCCTGCGACAGATGAAACAGGCTGCTTTGAAGGGGGAGAGCGTGCCGAGCGGTTTGGAGCAAGGGCCTCTCGATCAACGGTCGAAAGAACTCAGAAAACAGTGCGTTCGCTGCCTCCTCGGGGGTTCGCGCGGACACCTTGGGTCGACGTTCTCACTGATCGAGATCCTCCGCATTCTCTACGACGACGTGCTGAAGTACGACCCGGCCAACCCGAGCTGGGAAGAGCGCGACCGCTTCATCTTGAGCAAGGGACACGGGTGCATCGCGCTCTACGTGTTGCTCGCCGAAAAGGGGTTCTTCCCCGACGCCGAGCTCGACAAGTTCTGCCATCCGGACGGAATCCTCGGCGGGCATCCTGACCACGTGAAGGTTCCGGGGATCGAGGCGTCGACCGGCAGCCTGGGCCATGGCCTCTCTATCGGCATTGGCCGCGCGCTCGCAGGTCGCACGCGTGGCGCGGACTGGCGCGTCTTCGTCACGCTTGGCGATGGCGAGTGCAACGAGGGCTCGATTTGGGAGGGCGCTCTTGCGGCGGGCAACCATGGCCTCGAAAACCTCACCGTCATCGTCGACAACAACAAGCGACAGTCGTACGGCTCCACCGATGAAGTGCTCGACCTCGAGCCCTTTGCCGACAAGTGGCGAGCATTCGGGTTCGGGGTGCACGAGGTGGATGGGCACGACACAAACGCGTTGCGCGATGCCTTTGCCAGGTTGCCCTACGAAAAAGACCGACCGAGCGCACTGATCTGCCACACAGTGAAGGGAAAGGGCATCCCAGAAGCCGAGGGCAACAACAAGTGGCACCACCTACGCGCGATCGACGAGGCAAAAGCCCAGTCCATGATCGACGCCATCGAAGCGTATTGAGCCATGAGAAAAGTCTGTATTGACATGGTCCATGAGCTTGCGAAACAAGACGATCGCGTCGTCTTCGTGGGCTCTGATCTCGGAGTAGGCACCCTCGATGCGATGCGCTGGGAGCTTCCCGACCGCTTCTTCATGGAAGGGGTCAGCGAAGCCAATATGATCGGCATGTGCGCCGGGCTCGCAACCGAAGGGCACATCGTCTACACGAATACGATTGCCACCTTCATCGTCCGCCGCGCCTACGAACAGGTGTGTCTCGATGTCGGGCACGCCGACCTTCCGGTTCGGTTGATCTGCAATGGAGGCGGCCTCGTATACGCGCCGTTAGGACCGACCCACGAAGCGATCGACGACTTCGCACTCATGCGAGCAATCCCGAACATGACGATCTTCGCGGCCTCAGACGCGAACGAGATGCGCGAGTTCATGCCTCAATCGTTGGACTGGCCACACCCGATCTACATCCGGTTGGCCAAAGGCCATGACCCCATCGTCACCGAGGGGCTTCCGCCGTTTCAAATCGGAAAAGCAAGGCCACTAATCGAAGGGTCGGACGCCCTGATCATCACGACAGGCATCACGCTGCGGGTCGCGCGACCTGCACTCGAGGAGCTTCGCGCAGAGGGCCTCGACGTCGGGCTGCTGCACTTGCCCACTGTGAAGCCGCTCGACACGGATGCGATTTTGTCGCGGGCTTCGAAAAGCCGGGCAGTGGTGGTCGTGGAAGAGCACAGCGTCATCGGTGGCCTCGGAAGCGCGGTGGCCTCACTATTGCTCGAGGAGCTTCCGAGCCCGCCGAGCTTCCGGATGATCGGGATTCCGGACCAGTTCCCGGACATCTATGGGTCGCAGGACGACCAGCTGGCACGCTTCGACATCACGTCCGAGCGCGTAGCCAGCGAAGTGCGCCGTCTCTTACGACGCGCGGCGGCGTGAGCCGGGCCCGACGGGCGGGCCGATACGCTTGGGCAGGCGGCGCTTCAGATGGCGGACTTGTCGGATGATCTCGTGAAGGTTCCTCCAGGCGAACGATTTGGTCTCCGCAACGCCAGTGGTGCGCTGAACCCGGTTCGTTCGAACTACCGGCTGTAGGTTCCACTTTCGAAGCGCGAGGATCAGAATCTCCGCCACGTGGAAGCTTCGCTCCGCGCGAAGGTCGTCCAGCTGCACGGCACTCGTCGGCAGTAGCAACATCGAGTGAATGTAGGAGCAGCGAATCCCGAAGTATCGAGTCATGAAAAAGTGATAGAGGGCCGAAGGAAGCCGTCGGTACAGGGGTCGCTCGGCCAAGTTCTCCACGTCGAACATGATGACTTTGTCCGGCGCACGAGGGTCGAGCTTGTCGAACAAGGAGCGTGGGTCGATCATCCCATTGGTGGGAACGAACATCGCATGGGGCATCTTTGCGATGGCGTAGCCGTGACGGCACGCGTAGCCCAACCCATGATTGGTATCGAATCGCTTTACGCGCACCTCCGGACGACCGGAAGCGAAAGACCGCATGCCTTCGTACGTGTCGTCCTCGCTTCCGTCGTCGATGCAGATCATCTCGAACGGGTAGCCCTCCGCAGCCACGGCGTCATAGAGGTCCGCAAGGGTGTCCGCGATGTGCGTCCCCTCCTCCTTCGCCGGACAAATGAGCGTGACCCCCCCGTCAGTCATTGGGGAGAGGATTTTCGCGGGGCGAGCACCCTAACGCCATGAGGTAATGGCACATCGGATAGAACCCCGTGTGCACGACTTCGTCGTTGACCCCAAACAGAAACGACTGATGGAAATAGCGATTCATGAGCTTCGACAAGCGGTCGTGGGTGTAGAGGTTGACGTGCCCGATCTGACTCGCCTTCGATGCGTACTGCGACGCCGAATCGTTCGGCGTGCCGATGACCGCGAAGCCGTGCGGGCCCAGGTTTTGGACGACCGTTCGCATGTAGCGGTCTTCCTCGGAGCCGTCGATATGCTCGATCACGTCGATACTCACGACCGCGTCGTGCGCGCCATAGGTCTTGCCGAGGAAGTCGTCGCAGATCCAGTTGATGCCGCTGTCCCCGAAAACCCGCTTTGCAGATTCGATCGCGGCGTCATCGAAGTCGACAGCGGTGAGCTGGTGGCCACGCTCGATCAACATCAGGCCACCAAGGCCTTCATTGCAGCCGAGCTCGAGCACCTTCAGCGGGCGTGCTTCGGGAAGAAGCCGGGCTGCGAACTTGTAGCGAGCTAGAACGAAGAGCAGATGACGGGTCTGGTGCTTGACCTGCTGACTGAAGTAGGGGCCCAGAGAGAGCGTCTCGCCCCTGACGACGCTCGACTTGGCTTCTTCCCAGAGTTTCTTTTTTTCGGTCATCTCGTGCTCGAAAGGCTACCAGGTTGCGGCCGCTTGCTCACAACTAGTCGTCGGGGCCCGCGAGAGGCTGCTTGAAGGAAAGCTCTGGGGCGTCTTCGATGGTGCCGGGACGCGCTTGATCCAGGTCGACCACCGTCAGACGACACGGGGTTTCC
>JAPUKT010000294.1 GCA_027295555.1 Deltaproteobacteria bacterium | reverse complement strand
ATGGGCACGTCTCCCACGTCCGCCCTTCCCTGCACATGCTCGCGTTCGATTTTGCCAGTTGGCAAAGCGGTTTCCCGAAAGTGCTTTTTGCTGTCTTTTGTTTCCGGTAACTCCGGATCCGGTTTCCCGTGATTACACGTAGTTGCCTGATTCGACCCGAAATCGGATGTTTTCGATTCCCACCGCCTCCACCATTTTGAGCCTGGGATCATTGGGGTTTCGGCTGAGATCCGCTTGGGTGTCCAAAAAGTGTCCCAAACTCGGTCGGTTGCAGGCCGGAAATCGATGAGCTTTCCGCGTCCGAGGTTGACGTTGAGGCAACGCACCGCGTGGCTCAGGGAACATACTCGAATACAAAGAGCTCGCTGGAAATGCTTAACCGCACGCCGCGTCTCAGGGTCGCTCCACTGGACTGCTGTCGAGCGTTCGAAGAACATAATCGGTGATGACGTCCGCCGCCGCGGTTTCCGCAGCAACGACATAAGTGGCGCCGGCCTGCTCCAGGCGCTTCACATCGGCTTCGTAAGCCGTTCGTACGGTGATCCGAAGATCTGGCGCCGCTCGACGAGCGGCCCTCGTAGCCCGGGCAGTTGCGTTGGGATCGTTGATCGCGATGATGAGCTCACTGGCGTCAGCAACGCCGAGGTGCTCGAGCACCTCGGCGCTGGTTACATCTCCGAAGCAAGCCGGCTCTCCCCGCAGAACCGCGTCCCGGACGTTCTCGGTGTTGAGGTCGGCGATCATGTACGGAGTACCAATCCGAGCGAGTGAGCGGGCCAGGCTCCGGCCGGTCAAGCCGTACCCTGCGATGATGACGTGGTTCCGCAGCGATTCGGTCTCCCGCATCTCCTCTGTCGTTCGCACCTGGAGAAGGCGGGTCAAGGGACTGAGCTTCCCTAATCCGGCCGCCAGGTGGGGCTCTAGAGCGAGCACGAACGGCGTTACCAGCATCGAGAGGATGATTGCCACGGTGAGATTGCTCGCCAACGGCTCATCCACGAGGCCTGTCCCGCCCGCCGCAAGAAGGAGAATGAACGAGAACTCCCCCACTTGGGACAAGGACGCAGCGGTCAGGACTCGTGCGCGCAGCGGGAGCCTCAAGACGGAAGCGGTGAGGAAGATGATGATGAACTTGCCTGCGATGATGGCCATGAAGAGCCCGAGAATCGGCAGCAGGTCTTGGAGGACGTTCCGGAGGTCGAGCAGCATGCCGATCGAGACGAAGAACACGCTCGTCAGAACGTCGCGTAGCGGGACGAGATCCGAGATCGCCTGTTCGCGGTATCGGCTACCCGAAACGACAAGACCGGCAAGAAACGCGCCCAAGGCGAGCGATACGCCCGCCCTCGAAACTGCCCACGCGGTTCCAAGGCAGATCAGAAAGACAGAAAGGACGAAGAGATCGCGCTGTCGCGTGCGCGCGATTGCATCGAGAAAACGCGGCACAACAAGCCGCGTGGCCACCAATGCACCGGCGACGACGAGTGCAGCCGTCACCAGCGGAACCCAAAAACTCGTGCCGTCGCCAGTGGCGTCGCCAAGGAACGGAATGACGAGGACCATGGGCACGACACACAGGTCCTGAAAGACCAAACTGCCTAGCGTCAATCGACCGTGCGGCGTCTCGAGCTCTCCCCGCGCAGAGAGGCCCCTGAGGACGATGGCAGTACTGGAGACCGCCACGATGAAACCCAGCACAAGTCCGGAGCGAATGTCTCGACCAAACAGAACGCTGAGCCCCGATACCACCAAGACGGTGGCAGCCACCTGGATGACGCCGCCGAGGAGGATCAGTCGCCAGAGCCGACGAACACGGTCCAAGGAGAGTTCGAGACCGATTCCGAAGAGGAGCAGCACAACCCCGAGCTCGGCGAGCACCGCGACCTGGTGGAGATCCTGAACGAGCCCCAGTGCGTGCGGCCCAACCATCGTTCCGGCGACGATGAACCCCGCGATGGACGGCACTTGCAAGCGGCGCAGAAGCACAACCACGGTGACGGCCGCCGTGAGGATGACGACCAAGTCCTGGAGGAAGACGAGCTCGGTCATCGTCTCACCGGTAGCCACATTGCCAGTGGCGTAGGCCACCGAGCAAGTTGAACGTGTCGCTTCCGATCACGGTCGCAGACTCAACGGGAAGGTGGGAGCTTTCAACGATGCAGCTGTTTCCGGGACAGACTGAAAGAGAACTTCCGGGCACTTGAACTCAACGATAGGGGCCCTTGCTGCGCCTGCAACGGTCCATATCATGAATCAACTCCGACGTCTTTAGTATCAACCGGAAGTGTTTCGGTCCATTCGAACATTTGGTATTATTTGTTCGATACGGACGAACAAGAAGAACCGGGATGGAGAGCTTCAATTACCACCACCTACGGCTGTTCTGGGCCGTCTCGCGCGCGAAGGCAACCTCACCCGTGCCAGCAGGAAGTTGCACCTAGCGCCTCAGACCGTCAGCACGCAGATTCGCGATTTCGAGACGGCCCTCGGGGAAAAGCTGTTCCGGCGATCCGGCCGTCGCATGCTCCTCACGGATGTCGGTCACGTTGCCTTGCGATACGCCGACGAGATCTTCTCGCTCGGCCAGGAGTTCCGGGAGGCCCTTCGTGGACAGCCGACCGGTCGCCCGCTGCGGCTCGTGGTGGGGGTAGCCGACGTCCTGCCAAAGCTCGTCGCGCACCGACTCATCAAGCCGGCGCTCTTGTTGGAGGAGCCGGTCCGAATCGTCTGCCGCGAGGGAACGCCGGAGAAGCTGCTCGCTGATCTCGCCGTCCACGGCCTCGATGTCGTGCTGTCAGATGCCCCGATCCCACCCGGTATGAATGTGCGGGCCCACAACCATCAGCTCGGAAGCTGCGGCGTCACCTTCATGGCACCACCTGATCTGGCGAGTCGCCTGCGCAAGGGATTCCCGAGATCGCTCGACGGGGCACCGGTGCTCTTGCCGAGGGAGAATACCGTTCTCCGACGTGAGCTCGATGAATGGTTCGACGAGCGAAGACGAGGTCGCACGGCAGTACGAGGTCCAACCGATTGGGGCGACAGATGACGTCAGCGAGCGTTTCTACGCGATCTCCGTCGAGCGTCGCGTTCGGCACCCGGCCGTGGCGGCGATCTGCGAGGCGGCCCGCTCCGAGCTGTTCACGTGACGTGAAGAGATCCCGCCGAGGTAGGGCGTGCTTCAGGCACGAGTCAGTCGAACCGTTGTGCGAGCTCCCGACGTCGGCTGGAGACATCCAGCATTGGTTTGTCATAACCGATTGCGCCTCAACACGAAGCGCCTGCCGGTCGTTGGGCTTGTTCGAGTGACGCTTGCCTGAACGCGGTGTTTGCCGCGCGCAGGCGGTTCGCCTAGTCTTGGTCGATGCGTCCCCCGGTTCGGCTGGAAGTGATGCGGCGGCTCATTACCATGAGCAAAGAGCCTTCTTCGGAGATACCGACACGGTCGTCGCATGTTTCGGTTGACCGCTATATCGATCTCGCTGAGCTCGAGAAGGAAAGAATCGCGCTTTTCCGCCGGCAACCGATCATCGTGGCCCACGTCTCGGAGGTTCCCGAGCCAGGTAACTTCGTCACCGAAGATGTGTGCGGTGTACCGCTGGTCGTCCTACGTGACACCGACAGCGAGATCCGCGTGTTCGTGAATGCCTGTCGGCATCGGGGCACGCGACTGGTCAGCGACGAGAAGGGAACCTGCAAAAAGGCGATCACATGCCCATATCATGCATGGAGCTATCGACTCGATGGATCACTCCTTCATGTCCCAAACGAAGAGGTCTTTGACGCCCTCGACCGCCCGAACCTTGGCCTTCGAATCGTGCAGCACGAAGTCCGGCATGGCTTTGTCTGGGCTTTGATCGACCCACCAGACGGCGCAGCGCTCGATATCGCCGCTGCGCTTGGACCTGTGCTCGACGATGACTTCGACGCATTCGGGCTCGCGACCCACCACGTGGCCCGCAAGGTCTCGTCGACCAGGACCGCGAACTGGAAGCTGGTCATGGATGCCTTTGCCGAGGGCTACCATCTCAAATCGCTGCATCGAACGAGCCTCTCGCGCTTCTTCTTGAATGGTCAAATCGTCGACGATTGCGCGCCGCACATCCGTCAGGTGGGAGCGCGCAAGACCTTGCTCGAAGCCGCCAAAGGGCACGAGGACGGGTGGGACCTCCGCCGCGACACGACCCCGTTCTACAACGTGTTCCCGAATGCGGTCCTCGTGTTTCATCCCCTGTGGCTCTCACAGATGAGTCTCATGCCCGAGGGCGTCGATCGTGTGCGCGTCGTGCATCGGATGCTCGTCGCCGAAGAACCGGCCGACGAGGTGGCCCGGGCGCGGCTCGAGAAAAGCTTCACCCACATCCACGAGGAGGTTTTCGAGAAGGAGGACCTCGCGATCGCAGAAAGCATCCAGACCACGCTCCGCAGTGGCGCGAACACCAGTGTCTTGATGGGCGGCCTCGAAGAGGGGATGCGACTCTTTCACCTCGCACGCGACCGTGCGCTCGCAGAGCTGGCCACGTGAGTGTCTCCACGATTCAGGCGAGCTGGTGGCTCGCACCCGTCCGGATCGCCCCCAAGATCACATCGGCCCGGCGCTCAGGTGCGTCGGGTCGTGGTGTGCGAAGGCCTCGGGGAAGCGCTCGATGAGCTGGCGGTAAGCCGCATCGGCCTGCACAGCGTAGCGACGCGCTCGATCGATCGAGGGTTCGAGGGTCGCGAGCAGAGCGAGGGGCTCCGGATCCTGCGTCCTCCCGACCAGCGGTTCGACGCGGCCGATCGCGGTCTGCACGTCCCCTCCGAGGGCGTCTAGCTCGGCGAGGTGAACATTCGCGAGCACGTAGCCGGGCAGGTACCCAAGCGCCTCTTCGTAGAGAGGTCGACCGAGATCGGGCCTGGCCGCCTGCTCGGACCACATCACGCCGCGCTGGAACGCAACCCAGGCAAACGGGAATGGCGATACATCGCGGTACTGCTCGAGCGCGCTACGGAAGACAGCGTCCGCCTCCCCGAACCGCCCCTGCTGCGCCAGGGCCAACGCCGAACTTGTAATGTTCTGGTACGTGGGCAAAGAGGTCGCCAGCGCTCGGCGGCGAGCGACGAGCTCGTCAACCGGGCCGCCCTGCGCGAGCCGAATCGATGCCTCCAAATGCTTCGCTTGGGCCTCGAGCTCCGTTCCGGCCGCGACCGCCCCACTGCTTGATTTCTGCGCTCGAGCCTCCTCGATCAGGGCGAGCGCCGCGTCGAACTCGTGAAGCGTGTTGAGCACACGAGCGCGCAGAAGTATCGCCGCGGGGTTCGTCGGATGCGCCTCGAGAACCGCGCGCGAAACCTTGGAGGCTTCCTCCCAGTCGTCGAAGCTCCTGTAGAAATCCGCGCGAAGCATGAGTTGTTCGATGAGCGCCGACGCGGTGGCCACGTCGAGCCCGGCCTCGAGTCTTCGTCGCGAAGCCTCGATCGATGCGTTCAAGTTCGTGACCGCGATGCCTTCGCTGGTGGTCTTCCGCGAGGGTGCGGCTTCGACGGCGGCCGGCCCTCGGGCCCCGGCGCGCCGAGGGGGCTGCGACGACGTGTTGCCGTCGCAGCCCCAAGCCGCAATCCACAGCACCAAGACAATCTGGATGCTAGA
>JAPUKT010000293.1 GCA_027295555.1 Deltaproteobacteria bacterium | reverse complement strand
GCACCGACCGGGTGCTTGCTTGGACCGGAGCGGCGTGGGTGGTCGGGCTGTTCGTCGGCGCGCAGTGGCAGAGTGACGCCGGGTTTGGGCTCGTTGCCGTGTCGGTCGTTGGAGCGGGGGTACTGGCAGTGCATGGGCGGGAGCTCCACGCGCGGCTTTGGGCGGTGCCGTTGTCCCTGTTCGCGTTCTTTGCTGGGCTTGGGGTAGCCCAGCACGCGCCGCCCCCTTGCTCGGTTCGAGGTGAGGTCTCCGCTCGTGCCACCGTCGAGTCGGTGCGGTACGGGAGCGAAGAAGCCCGTGTTCGGCTGCGCGTGATCGAGGGCCGATGGGTCCGGTCAAACGAGCGCGTCCCCGAGGACTTGCTGATCAACACGAGGCTTCCCATCCAATCGGCGCCTCCCCGGGGGAGCGTCGTCAGATTCACGGGAAAAGTCGATCCGCCGACCGTGCTTCGCAATCGATCGCCGACGCCAACGCTCACTCGGCTGCACGGCGCAGCGTGCTGGGGTCAGGTCGGCACGGGGGGCGGCCTGAAAGTCGTGTCGGCCTCTCGCTTTCAGCAATGGATCGCTCGAGCCCGCCAGCGCGTGCGGCGGCGAATGATCGATGGCCTTCCCGAGGAGGCCTCTGGGGTGGCGCGGGCATTGGTCCTCGGCGACGGCGCAGCGCTCCCGTATGAGCAACGGCGAACGATTGCGGCCGTCGGGCTGGCCCATCTTTTTGCGGTATCGGGGCTCCATATCGCCTTGGTCAGCGGGACGCTGGTACGTGGGCTTCACTGGTTGATTCGCGGATGTGTCGTGCGAGCGGATCCGTTACGGATCGCCGCCGCGATCGGGATCCCGCTGACCCTGCTGCACGCGACCTTCGCGGGCGGCTCTCCAAGCGCCTGGCGGGCGGCGATCACCGCGGCCCTCACGTGGAGCGTGGTGGCCATGGGGAGGCGCTCCTCAGCGACGGCCGTCACTGCCGCGGCGGCGCTGATCCTCTCCGCCCCCGAGCCGTCGATCGCGTTGAAGCCGGCGTTTCTGCTCTCGATCGTCGCGACGACGGCAATCCTGGGCACACCAAGGGTGAAGCGAGGCCGATGGAAACGGGTGCGTGCCGCTTCCGCGATCAGCGCCCGAACCCTGATCGCGACGGCGCCCATGGTCTGGTGGTGGTTCGGTGGAGTCCCGCTGGTTGGCTGGCTAGCCAACATCATCGTGCTTCCGTTCGGAAGCCTGGTCGTGATTCCGCTCGCGCATCTGTTCGCCCTGACCGCGGAGGTTCCTCACATCGGCGAGTGGGTTCGCACTTGGCTCACCGGAGCAGTGCGCCTGCTGCTCATCGCGTGCGACGTCTTTGCCCCCCTCGCCGTCGCGCGACGGCTGCCTCCACTCGATACAGTGCAGGGACTGACAGTGCTCGCCGCCTGTGTCTCGTTGCTGGTCGCACGCAGGTGGCGTGCGCGTCTCGCCATCGTCTTGATCGCAGGGGTGCTCTGGCTTGCCGCCGAACATCGGCTCATCGCGCATGAGCAGCCTCGGGGCCTCCTTCGGGTAGCGTTCCTCGATGTCGGGCAGGGAGACGCCATCCTGGTGGACTTCCCCGACGGCACCCTCGCCCTCATCGACACCGGCCAGGGTGGTCGGCACCCAGCAGGCCGAGAGATCGTTCGCGTCCTCCGCGAGCGCCGACGGTCCCGCATCGATCGAGTCGTCATCACGCATGGCCATCCAGACCACTACGGAGCGCTTCCACAGCTCCTCGACGAGGTCGACATTGGGGAGCTCTGGATCAACGGTCAGCTGCTCGCAGAAGAGCGCGACGACACGATGCGAAAGTTGCTCGCCCTCGCCCGCAGCAAGGGAACCAAAGTTCGGTTCCCCGAGGATCTATGTCGGGCGCCCACCGACGTTAGCGGTGTCCGCCTCGCGGTCCTCTGGCCCTGCCCCCGTTACGACCCCGAGCTCGATCTCAACGACAACTCGATCGTCCTGCATCTTGCGTTCGGAAACCACTCCTTCCTTTTCACGGGTGACCTCGAAGCGGAAGCCGAGCGGCGACTCCTTCGCCAAGGACGACTCTCCCGAACCGATGTCTTGAAGGTCGCCCACCACGGCTCGAAAACCTCGACGACCGAGGAGCTCGTCGAGGTCGTGCGCCCTACTCTCGCGGTGGCCAGCATGGGTGCTCACAATCGCTATGGCCACCCTAGCCCGCTAGTGCTCCAACGCCTTCGGAACGCAGGCGCACACGTGTTTCACACCGACCTTCACGGTGGGGTCATCGTCACGACAGATGGAACGACACTCGAAGCTCTCACGTGGCGGGGCGATGCGATCACGTTCCCGCACACTAAACGCTGATGGCCTTCTCGTATAGCCGGTACACCTTATAGACGTGCGCACGCATGGCCTTTATACCGGCACTGATCAGGCGGTTGTCTTCGAGCGTCCAGCCAAGCTCTGCCCACTCGTATCCTGCTTTAATTCCTCGTCTAGCAATCTCTGCATAAAGTGCTGTTGAAAGCGGTGCATAGCGCCGCGATCCGCGAAAATTTTTCCGAATGCCGAGCAGCATCAAGCGGGCCGATTTCAACCCACGCGCTTTCAGTCGCCACAGGAGCTTGCTGATGGTGACCGGATTCAGCTTCCCGTCGAAGTCGCGAATCGCCTCGTTGAGGTTGGGAAGACAAACGCACATCGCTACGGCCTGGCCATCGACTTCAACGAAGAACGAAAGCCTCTTGTCCATGATCAGCGCGAGGTCCTTTGCCATCTTCCTCGCTTCGGCGTCGGTCGAAGGCACGAAGCCCCAGTTGTCTTGCCAAGCGTCATTGAAGATGTCGAGTATCTCGCCGATTTCACGCTTCAAGGCCCTCGGCCGGATCGGTCGAAAGCGGACCTCCGGCATGCTGTTGATCGTTTGCCACGCTTTCTCTGCTCGTGGCGGCGGCGGCTCGACCTTGTACATCCATCCAAAGAGGTCCTGAACCTTCGCAAGCCCAGCGCCCTCGGCCAGGGCTCCCTGATACGAACGATGATGCGGGCACATCAGCACCGGGGGACTGTCGAACCCTTCGACCAACAAGCCCGGCTCCTCGTTGATCGACAACGAAAACGGGCCGCGCATCACACTCATCCCTCGGGAGGCCAGCCACTCTTCGGCCGTGGCAAGCAACGCATCGGCCACCTCTTGATCGTCGATCGTGTCGAAGAAGCCAAAGAAGCCGGCATTGTCCCCGTGTGCGCGCAAATGCTCGTGATCGATCTGCGCAGAAATGCGACCTACCAGGTTGCCGTCTTTGCGGGCGGTGAAGAGCGCGCACTCGGCGTGCTCGAAGAACGGATTCTTGCTCGGGCTCAGGCGTTCCCGAACCTCCATCTGCAAGGGCGCCACCCAAGCGGGATCGGTGCGATAGATTTCGTACGCAACCTGAACGAAGTCGTCCAGGTCCCCCCCCGGCTCGTGTTCCGTGATCTCGATGCTCATACTTTTAGCGGGCCAACCATCTCTTCGGGCTTGATCGCCTCGTCGAACTGCTCACCGGTCAGCAGGCCGAGCTCGATCGCGGCCTCCCGAAGGGTGGTGTCGTTCTTGTAGGCATGTTTGGCCACTTTGGCGGCATTGTCGTAGCCGATCGACGGGTTGAGGGCGGTCACCAGCATCAGTGAGCCCCGGAGCTTATCGTCGATGGTCTCGATGTTGGGCTCGATTCCGATCGCGCAGTTGTCGTTGAAGCTCTGCGTAGCGTCACCGAGCAGCCCAACCGATTGGAGCAGGTTGTATGCCATCACGGGCTTGTAAACATTGAGCTCGAAGTTCCCCTGGGAGCCCGCGATGCCAATGGTCGCGTCGTTCCCCATCACCTGAGTACAGACCATCGTGAGCGCCTCACACTGGGTCGGGTTCACTTTGCCCGGCATGATCGAGCTGCCTGGTTCGTTTTCCGGAATCCGAATCTCCCCGATGCCGGAGCGCGGGCCAGACGACAGCCATCGAACGTCGTTGGCGATCTTCATCAGCCCCACCGCTAACTGCTTGAGCGCACCACTCGTGCCCACGAACGCATCATGGGCGGCAAGCGCAGCAAACTTGTTCGGCGCACTAACGAACTTCTTTCGTGTGAGCTCCGCGATCTTGGCCGCAACACGCCGGGCATATTGGGGATGTGTGTTGAGCCCGGTACCTACGGCGGTCCCCCCGAGTGCGAGCTCGCGAAGCTGCGGGAGCGTGGCTTCGATGGCATCCAACGCATGATCGATCTGCGAGACCCAGCCGCTGATCTCTTGCCCGAGGGTGAGCGGCGTCGCGTCCTGAAGGTGCGTCCTTCCGATCTTCACGATGTCGGCAAAGGCCTCCGACTTTTGTTGCAGCGTATCGCGCAGAATCCGAACCCGCGGAAGAAGCCGGTCCTCGATCTCGATGACCGCGGCGATGTGCATCGCAGTCGGAAATGTATCGTTCGAGGACTGGGATCGGTTCACGTGATCGTTCGGGTGAACCGGCTTCTTCGACCCCATCTCTCCACCGGCAAGCTGGATGGCACGATTGGAAATGACCTCGTTCACGTTCATGTTCGACTGGGTGCCCGAGCCGGTCTGCCAGACGACCAACGGAAAGTGATCGTCGAGCGTGCCTTCGATGATCTCGTCGGCGGCCCGCACGATCAAGTCGCAGATGTCTTGGTCGAGATTGTCGAGCTCGCGGTTGGTGATCGCGGCGGCCTTCTTGAGGATTCCGAAGGCGTGAACGACTTCGATCGGCATGCGCTCGCCGCCGATTTTGAAGTTCTTGCGCGAGCGCATGGTCTGCGCGCCGTAGTACTTGTCCGCAGGCACCTCGATCGGGCCCATCGAATCGGTTTCCACACGCGTTGCCATCTAACCTCCGGGCGCTCCCTTACCGCGTCCTTGACCCGATGTCGATTCCTCGTAGGAGCCTGAACATGCTCCCCGAGCGACCACACGTCCCGTCGCGTCGGTGCCCTTCGTGCGGGCAGCTGGTCGACCCGCTCCGGGCGCCTCGGGTATTGTGGCTGGAAGACGGGGCGCGGTATCTATGTAGCGAAGCTTGCCGCGCGCGGTTTCTGCTTGGGGACCGCAACTTCGACTCGCCCGTCTCAACGCATGTGGAGGAGCCCCGCGCCGAACGCCCTTCGATACCCGACCTCGTCCGTGGAGCTACCCTCGTCCGCCCCGACGACGAAGAGGCCGACGAGGAGCGCGTCGGGGCGCATCGCTACGACCTATGGATCGCCTCGGGTCTCTCGATCCTCGCGATCGCGGTGGCGGCGCTCGCAGGGCGGCCGGAAACCGCGTGGCTCGCAGGCGTGTTTGTGGTGGGCTCTGCTCTGGTCAACGCGCGCGTGCCACTCCGAGCGGTCCGGGTCAGCCGCATCGTCCAGGTGGTTGCGCCCGTGGGGTTGGCCCTGGCGGCGGTGTCGGCACTTGCGACCACCAGCGAACGTCCGTCGACCTGGCCGATGATCGGTCTCGGAGTCGCAGCACTTGCGGTGTCGATCCGCGGATGGGTTCAAGCCTCGATCTCCTCATCGGTTGGGAGGGCCGCGCACGAGCTGCTTGAGACCCTGCCCACCAGGGCCCGCGTGCCGTCCCCTGATCGATCGACCTACGAGGAGGTGCCCGTTGAGCAACTGCAACAAGGTGATCTCGTCGTGGTTCTCGAGGGCGAGCTCGTCCCCGCCGACGGCGTGATCGAGCAAGGTTCGGGTGTGGCTTTGAGATATCCCAAGGCTGCACTCTCGAGGCCCTACGACGAAGGGGACTTCCTCCTTGCTGGCACCCGCGTGCTCGACGGCGCGGTGACGGTTCGCGTTCGCCGCACGGGACAGGACCGTGGCATCGTACGCGCGATCGAGCTCGGACGCCGTAGACAACTAGACGGAACGGCAGCCTTCCGCTTGCAATGGGCGGTAAACCAATGGAGCTTGGCGCTTCTTGGACCGGTCGCCATCGGGCTGCTGCTCTGGAACGGCCTCGGTAGCGCAGCAGCCTTGTTGCTCGGAATTCCGCTGATCGGTGTGCTCGCCTCTCTCGATGTCCCCGTCGAGGCCGCCGCGCTGGCATCCGCGCGGCGCGGGATGTTCTTCGGTAGCTCGAGGGCGCTCCGCGACGGGGGCCGGGTGGGAACGACGGCCATTCTTTTGCGCGGAGCGCTCACGGCAGGCGAGCCGATCGTCCAACAAGTGCACCGACTGGGAGCCGTCGACCTCGGTGAGCTCCTAGCCATGGCCGCGGCCGCCGAGCGAGTCGCCGCAGACCACCCGATTGCGCGCGCAATTCGTCACTACGCGGCCCAGCACCGTGAAGCGACTCCTCCGGTGCGCCGGTCCAGCGTGCACCCGGGACTCGGCGTCACCGCCGTCACACACCGAGGAACCGCCCTCGTGGTCGGTCGGCGCCAGCTGCTCTTGGACCAGGGGATCAGTGTCGCAACCGCGGACGCCGACGCCGCCCACATCGAGAACGAAGGGCTGACACCGATCTTCGTCGCACTCGATGGCCAACTCGAAGCATTGCTCGCGATCCTCGATCCCACCCACGTCGGGGCTCGGGATGCCGTGCAGCGAATCTCCGACCTACCCTGTGAAGTCGTCATCCTTTCAGGAGACGACCGCAACACCGTAGAGCGGATCGCGGCTCACCTCGGAGCATCTCAGGTGAAAGCCCCCTTGTTGCCGGCGGAGCGCGTGGCAGAGGTGCGAGCGCTTCGAGAGACCGGTGGCATCATCGCCACAATCGGTCGTGGCGGAGAGGACGACGCCGTGCTTGCGGCCGCCGACGTACCCGTCCCGCTCCGATTGGTCGGCTCGGCGCTCGAGGACCGCGGCATCGCGATCGCGAGCCACGACGTTCGCGATGCCGCAGGTGCGCTGTGGATTGCCCGGGCCGCCCGAAGGACGACCTGGCGAAGCCTCGGCGTCTGCGCCGTAGCCACGCTCGCTCTCCTCCTTGGCACCGCCGTCGGCTGGATGACGCCCATGGCCGCTGCGCTGCTCGGGCTAGCGACGGAGGCTTGGACGCTCCGGGCTGGCTCCCGACTCCTTCGGCGTGTAGACCTCCGGGTGCCGATGCAGCAATAGCGGAGAACCACGATGAGTAACAAGGCATGGGGCGGGCGCTTCGACGAAGAGCTGGACGCCATCGCAGCGAGATTCAGCGCAAGCGTGGATGTCGACGGACGCCTATGGGAGCAGGACATCGACAGCTCGATCGCACACGTGCGCATGCTCGCCGGCCAGAAGATCGTGTCCACCGAGGATGCCGAACAGGTCGTGGCCGGCCTCGAAACGATCCGTGCTTCGATCGAGCGCGGTGAGTTCGAATGGGACGCAGACAAAGAGGACGTCCACATGAACATCGAAGCGGCGCTCACCAAAGCGATTGGCGAAGCAGGCGGGCGCTTGCACACAGCGCGCAGCCGGAACGACCAGGTCGCGACCGACATGCGTCTCTGGACGCGTCAGGCGTGCCATTCGATCGCCGGCGACATCGACGCCCTGCTCGCAGTGCTCGTCGACAAGGCCGAGGCGCACATCGACTTCCTCATGCCAGGGTACACCCACCTGCAGCGCGCGCAGCCCACCCGCCTCGCGCATCATCTCCTCGCGTGGGTCGAGATGCTGGAGCGCGATCGGAGTCGTGTGCTCGACGCCGCCAAGAGAATGAACGAGTCGCCGCTCGGTAGCGCAGCCCTCGCTGGGACGACCTTTCCCATCGACCGCGCCGCCACGGCCGAAGCGCTCGGATTCGATCGGCCAATGCAGAACTCGCTCGATGCGGTCGGCGATCGCGACTTCCTTCTCGAGGCGGTGAGCGCGCTGGCAATTTGCTCCGTGCATCTGTCGCGCGTGGCCGAAGAGCTCGTCTTGTGGTCGAGCCAGGAGTTTGGCTTCGTTCAAATGAGCGACACTTTCACCACCGGCTCGTCGATCATGCCGCAGAAGAAGAACCCGGACATGCCCGAGCTCGTCCGTGGCAAGACCGGCCGAGTCGTCGGGTCGCTCGTGAACCTGATGGTCATGCTCAAGGGATTGCCCCTTGCCTACAATCGCGACCTCCAAGAGGACAAGGCGCCCGTCTTCGAGGCCTTCGACACCGTCCACGATTGCCTGGCCGTGCTGGCGGGGGCGATCGGTTCTGCCTCGTTCGACAAGGCAAGGATGGCAGATGCGCTTCAGGCGGGATTCCTCGATGCCACCGAGGTCGCTGATTGGCTCGCGGCGCGAGGCGTGCCTTTTCGAGAGGCGCACCACGTCGCAGGCAAGCTCGTTCATCAGGCGCATCAGCTTGGCAAGAAGTTGGCGGAGCTGCCTCTCGAAACCTATCAACAGGCGCACGCTTCATTCGACGCGACGATTTTCGACGCGCTCGACATGGAGACGGCGGTCGAGCGTCGTGACGTGCTCGGCGGACCGGCGCGCAAGCGTGTAACAAAGGCCATCGAAGAGCTCAGGGGTCGACTCGAGGCGCGGCGCGGATCATAAAGGGACCGCCATGTCCAATGCGCACATCCCTGAATCCGAGTGGTTCTCGTACCGAGACGGCGTGCTCGCGTGCGAGAAGGTTCCGCTCGAGTCGATCGCCGCGGAGGTCGATACGCCGGCGTTCGTGTACTCGGGCGCGGCGATCGACGAGGCGTACCGCGCGATCGACGAGGCGCTTCAGTTTGCCCCACACCTGATCGCCTACGCGGTCAAGGCCAACGGCAATCTCTCCGTGCTCGCCCGGCTCGCCTCACAGGGGTGCGGCGCCGACATCGCGTCGATCGGCGAGATGCAGCGCGCCCTCAAGGCGGGCTTCTCTCCCGACCGAATCGTGTTCAGCGGGGTCGGGAAGCGGCGGGAAGAGATCGAAGCTGCAGCCAGGGCCGGAATTCGCGCGATTCATGTCGAGAACGTCCAGGAGCTCGACCTAGCGGAGAGCGTCGCGCAGGAGCTCGGAAGGCCATTGATCATCGGCATTCGCGTCAATCCGGATATCGACACGAAGACCCATCCCTACATCGCGACCGGGCTTCGAGAGTCGAAGTTCGGGCTTGCTATCCCCGTCGCCGAAGAGCTCATTCCGCGGATTGTCGAGAGCGCCCACCTCGACCTCGCGGCGGTCGCTTGTCACATCGGCTCTCAGCTCGCATCTCCACAACCGCTTCGCGATGCGATAGAGATCTTGGGGAGCTTCGCCAAGTTCTGTCTCGACCGCGGCGCCAAGCTGCGCGCCATCGACGTCGGCGGCGGTTGGCCGATGCACTATGGACAGGAGGTCGACCCCTATCCTTCCGCTAAGGCCTTCGGCGATGCGATTCGCGGAGGCCTCGAGGCGACGGGCTTGTTGCGGCCGGACATCGAAATCGTCACCGAGCCGGGCCGCGCCATCGTCGGTGATGCCGGTATCCTGCTCACACGCGTCCTTTACACCAAGACTCAGGGCGACCGTCGCTTCGTCATCGTCGATGCTGCGATGACAGAGCTGATCCGACCGGCCCTCTACGGCGCGTATCACGCGATCATGCCGGTCGCCGAGCCGTCGTCGAATGCGGAGCTCAACCCGGTCGACGTGGTGGGTCCGGTTTGCGAGTCGGGCGATTTCCTCGCGAAGGATCGGGCATTGCCGCTTGTGAAGCCGGGCGACTTACTTGCGATACGTGGGGCCGGCGCGTACGGACGAGAGATGCAAAGCATGTACAACGCACGACCACTTCCTCCGGAGGTGCTGGTGGATGGCATCCGGTCGCGCGTGATCCGACAGCGGAGCGGCCCCGAAGCGCTGTGGCAGGGCGAGATTCTCGCATGAGCGGCGTCACCATCATTGGGACGGGCCACTACGTACCTGGCGAGCCGGTCTCGAACGACGCCCTCGCACGCATCATGGACACGAGCGACGAGTGGATCCAAGCGCGCACCGGCATCAAGCAGCGCTATTACGCCAGCGACGGTCAAGGCCCGAGCGACCTCGCCGTCGAAGCGAGCAAGAAGGCCATCGCGGACGCTGGCATCGACGCCTCCGAGATCGACTACATCATCTTCGCCACCATGACACCGGACTACTTCTTTCCGGGCTGTGGACCACTCCTCGGCGCCAAGCTCGGGATCTCCGGCGTCCCAGCGCTCGATATCCGTCAGCAATGCGCCGCCATGCCGTACGCGCTGCAACTGGCCAACGGCCTCGTGCAGACCGACGCGGCCAAGACGATCTTGTTGGTGGGCGCAGAGGTACACGCAGGCTTCATGCCCTGGACCGACTGGGACGTCTTGCGCTCTCAATCCGACCGCAAGGTGTCTTCGGAGGCGTTCGAACGGGCGACCAAGCATCGCGGGCTAGCGGTGATCTTTGGCGATGGCGCCGCGGCGATGGTGCTCCGAAAGAGCCCCAACCCAGACGGCGGGTTCATCGGCGCCGAGCTCCACAGCGAGGGCGATTCGTTCGACCACCTCTTCGTCGAAGGAGTCGGCTTTCGAAACGTGCCCTACGTGACACCCGAAGCGCTCCTCGCGGACGCCCACATTCCGCAGATGCGCGGGCAATCCCTTCTGAAGATCTACTGTGCTTTCTCGCCCTCGGTGCAGGCCTGAACTGGGGTGCGGCCCTTCTCCGCCTCTGAGCGGCAGCCCGAGCTCAGCCACGCAATACGTCGGGACGCTCGCCGATCTTGGGATGCACGACCCCGCGTTCGGTGTAGATCGCGTCGACGAGCTTGGCGGGCGTGATGTCGAACGCCGGGTGCCGACAGGGAATTCCATCCTCGACCAAAGTTCGGTTCCCGATGTGCGCAACCTCGCTGCGCGACCGCTCCTCGATGGGAATGTCGGCGCCCGAAGACACGCGAAGATCGACCGTGCTCCACGGCGCGGCCACGGTGAACGGAACCTCGTGATGATTGGCGAGCACGGCAACTGAATAGGTGCCGATCTTGTT
Source organism: Deltaproteobacteria bacterium (assembly GCA_027295555.1). Taxonomy (GTDB): domain Bacteria; phylum Myxococcota_A; class Polyangia; order Polyangiales; family Houyiibacteriaceae; genus SG8-38. The sequence continues at coordinate 5,744 of JAPUKT010000293.1, read as the reverse complement.
CGCCACGTCGGAGTTCGCAGCGATGCGGTCGCTCCCGACGACGACGAATTGAATCTCTCCTTTTTGGAAGAAATGCCCGGACATGTTGTCTGTGATGACTTCGACCGGAATGCCATCCTGATGAAGCTCCCACGCGGTGAGCCTCGCACCTTGAAGGTACGGGCGCGTCTCGTCGGCCAACACGCGAACCCCCTTGCCCTGGGCATGTGCGGCGCGAACGACGCCAAGGGCCGTCCCGTAGCCTCCGGTTGCGAGCGCACCGGCATTGCAATGGGTAAGGATCATCGCGCCCTCCGGCACGTCGGCGGCGCCGAGCTCTCCCATCCGGCGACACGCTTCGACATCCTCGCGATGAATCGCCTCGGCCTCTGCCAACATCCCTTCGAAACGGTCGTGCGGAGGGAGCTCCGCGACCTTCCCCGCCTTTCGGGACATTCGCGCGATCGCCCAGCCGAGGTTGACCGCCGTCGGACGGGTTTCGTTCAGGATGCGCCCGGCCGTGCCGTTGGCGACCAAGAACATCTTCGCGTCGCTGTCTTCGTGCCGCGAGAGCAGTGCCAACCCGTACCCCGCGGCGATGCCGATCGCCGGAGCGCCGCGGACCACCATGTCGCGGATAGCGCCCGCCACCTCATCGGGGGTGCGATACCGGTGGTACTTGACCTCCGCGGGCAGGAGACGCTGGTCGAGCATCACCACCTCGTCGGTGGCCGGGTCGTATTCGACGGCAAACCAGTCGGCGCCACTCAACGGTTCGCGTGAGAGGCTGTGGCTCATGGCGCGTCCAGAAGCCGTTTGAGCGTCTCGTTGACCACTTTGGGATTGGCGGCGCCTCTCGTCGCCTTCATGACCTGGCCGACAAAGAATCCCAGCACGCCTGTCTTGCCGCCCCTGTACTGCTCGACCTGCGAGGGGTTGGCTTCGAGCACACGACGCACCTGGTCCTCGATCGCACCAGCGTCGGTCACCTGGGCAAGACCCTCTTCCTCGATGATGGTCTGCGCCGACTTTCCTGTATTGACCATCGTGGCGAACACCTTCTTGGCTATCTTCCCGTTGATCGTCCCGTCTTCGACGACGGTAAGGAGCTCCGCAACAGCGGCAGGCGCCACCGGGAACGTGGCCGCAAGGCCATCGGTCGACACGTGACGAAGCACCTCTGACTGGATGAAGTTGCCGATCTTCTTCCCGGCCTCACCCGACTTCATCTTGCCGGCTCTTCGCGTGAGCTCTTCGGCTGCCTCCTCGAAGTACTTGGCGACTTCCGGGTGCGCAGACAACACGCCCGCGTCGTAGGCGGTCAACCCCAGGTCCTTTTGCCACCGAGCGCGCTTGGCCTTCGGCAACTCCGGCAGCGCCTCTCTTAGAGCCTCGATCCGCTTTTCGGCGACGGCGAGCGGTGGCAGATCCGGGTCGGGGAAATACCGATAGTCGTGCGCCTCTTCCTTGCCGCGCATCGAGACGGTCTTGTTCTGCGCTTCGACCCAAGTTCGGGTCTCCTGAACGACCTCGCCACCGCCTTGCAGCACGGCCTCTTGCCGCGCGATCTCGTGATCGATGGCCTTCTTGACGAAACGGAACGAGTTGATGTTCTTTAGCTCTGCCCGCGTCCCAAGCTCCTCCTGACCTACCGGCCGAATGGAGACGTTCGCATCGCAGCGAAACGAGCCTTCCTCGAGGTTCCCATCGTTGACCCCGATGAACATCAAGATGTCGCGGAGCTTCTTCAGGTAGGCTTCGGCCTCGTCGGCGCTCCGCAGATCCGGCTCACTCACGATCTCGACCAAGGGGGTTCCAGCCCGATTGAAATCGACGAGAGTGACCGCGCCGGAACCGACGCCGTGCAGGTTCTTCGCGGCATCTTCTTCGACGTGAATGCGTGTGATACCAATGCGCTTCGTCTCGCCGTCCACTTCGATGTCGAGATGACCCTTCCCATTGAGCGGAAGCTCGAACTGAGAGATCTGATATCCCTTGGCAAGATCGGGGTAGAAGTAGTTCTTGCGGGCGAAGCGGCTGTGCGGCGCGACGTCGCATCCAAGCGCCAGCCCAGCTTGCACGGCGAGCTCGATCGCCTTTCGGTTCGGCACTGGGAGCGCGCCCGGAAGCCCAAGACACACTGGACAGGTGTGCTCATTTGGAGGTGCCCCGTAGTCAGTCGGGCACCCACAGAACAGCTTTGTGCGCGAGTGCATCTGCGCGTGCACTTCGAGTCCAATCACGGGCTCATAGGCGGTCATGCGAGCGCGTTATAGCGCACCCAGGACGGATAGCCACGACATGTAAACCCCAAATAGGATTGGCAATTGGTGATGGACTTTACCAATATGGAGGATGGGTGGAAATGCCTTCGAACTCTGGGCAGGGGAGCAAAACACCCGAAACTTTTCGGGTCCTGGTGGTCGACGATAGCACGTCGATCCGTCGGCGCGTCGTTCAGAAACTCGAGACGATGAACTTCCACATCGCCGAAGCGAGCTCGGGTGAAGAAGCCCTCGAACTTACGCTCGACCAGACCTTCGACCTGGTGGTGAGCGACATCGAGATGGGGGCGATCACGGGTGTACAGCTCTGTCGCGTCTTCCGACGGGACCCTGGCATGGCCGACGTCGCATTCGTGTTGTTGACGGCTGCCAAGGACGCGAAGACTCGATTCTGGGGACGGAACGCCGGCGCGGATGTCTACCTCGCGAAGGAAGAGATGGACGAGAAGCTTCTGCCCATAATCGAAAAGCTCATGGAGGGTCGGGTCCCACGTGACAGCACGCGTCCCCAAGTGACAGGCACTCCCCTCGAACGGGTGAGTGCCGTGCTCGACGACCACTTGTTCGACGTGGTCGTCGCGTCCGAGGTCCGCAACCTCATGGACCACGTGCACGATCGCATCGAATTCGCGGAAAGAGTGCTCGAGCTCGCCGCGGAGGTCATCGGCTGTCCCTATCTCGTGCTTCAGCTCCTCGGTCCCGGGGGTCCGACCTATTCGATCCGCGCCCGCGGTCCCTGGCCCGAAGGCGACCCAACTGCGGGCCTCGCCGCGCTGGCCATCCCGGAGCGTAGCGTGTCGGCTACACACACGACGGTCGAAGCCGACCCGAGATTTGGGGAGGGCCAAAGCGTCGTCGGCGGCAAAGCCCACGTCTGCGAGATTCGCGTGCGCGACGAGACCCTCGGCACCCTGCAGATCTTCGGCGGTGCCCACGACTGCGCGGAGCTCGACATCCAAAGCGCCAAGCTCATCGCGAGCGCGCTCGGGATCGTCGTGAAGTCCCTCTTCCTCGTCGAAGAGACCCAGCTCCTGGCGCTCACCGACAGCCTGACCGGCCTCTACAACCGCCGCCACGCCGCCAAGCGTCTCGAGGAAGAGATCGCGCGCTCCCAACGAAACGGCACCGGCCTTTGCGTCGCGATGTGCGACGTCGATCACTTCAAAGCGATCAACGACGAGTTCGGGCACAGCGCGGGCGACCGCGTGCTCCAGCAGATCGCCAAGTCACTCACCGAATACGTGCGACGAAACGACATCGTCGCACGGTGGGGTGGCGAAGAGTTCTTGGTGATCTTCTCCGAAATCAAGCTCACTGCGGCGCGCATCGTCGCGGAGCGCCTCCGAGGTCGGCTTGCGAACACGCCGAAAGTCGAGGGCGGGCCCGAACAGATCACGGTGAGCGTCGGGCTCGCAATGCTCGGTCAGGGCATCACCGCGGAGATGCTGATCGAACAAGCCGACCAGGCGCTCTATCGCGCGAAGGCACGCGGGCGCAATCGCGTCGAAGTTGCCGGCGAAGAACGCCGAAAGGCGTCGACCGTCATGCGAAAGCAGGCGGAGGGGAATTAACCAGCCCGCAGGCGTCTTCCACGACCTGCGCCGCGCTACAGAGCCGCTCCTCGTCGAACGAAGGCGCGACGAGTTGGATCCCGATGGGAAGCCCGTCCGCTGAGAGCCCACAAGGGGTGCTGAGCGCGGGTAGCCCGGCAAGACTTGGCGGCAGCGTGAAGATATCGGCGAGATACATCTCGAGCGGGTCACTCGTCTTTTCTCCGAGCGCGAACGCCGGCGTCGGCGTCGTCGGGGTGCACAACAGGTCGCACGACTCGAATGCGGTATCGTAGTCGTGGCGAATCAGCGTACGCACCCGCTGCGCGCGAAGATAGAACGCGTCGTAGTAGCCCGCGGAAAGCGCGTACGTGCCGAGCATAATGCGTCGACGCACCTCCGGACCAAACCCCTGCCCTCGTGTCTCGGCATAGGTGTCGCTCAGATCTTTGTCTGGAACCCGAAGGCCGTAACGAATTCCGTCGAATCGCGCTAGATTGCTCGACGCTTCCGCGGGCGCGATCAGGTAGTAGACCGACACCGCATATCTCGCGTGTGGAAGCGCGACGTCGACGAGCGTCGCGCCTTCTTTCTCGAGGCTCGTCAGCGCCGCTTCGACCGCTTGGCGCACCTCGGAATCTTGGAGCCCATCGATCTGATCGCGAACGACCCCCACTCGAAGCCCCTTCACCCCGCGACTGCACGCAGCGTGATACGCTCCGCGCGCGCGATCCGCCGAGGTGGCGTCGCGCTGGTCGTGACCCGCCACCACTTCGAGCAGGAGCGACGCTTCACGGACCGACCGCGCTATCGGCCCCACCTGGTCGAGCGATGAGGCGAATGCCACGAGCCCGTAGCGCGACACGCGGCCGTAGGTCGGTTTGATCGCGGTGATGCCGCAGAACGCCGCCGGTTGGCGGACCGAGCCCCCGGTATCGCTGCCAAGCGCCAGGGGCACCAACCCCGCGGCGGTTGCGCAGGCGGAACCACCCGATGACCCCCCCGGTGCGCGATCGACGTTCCAAGGGTTGTGCACGTGGCCAAAGGCCGAGTTCTCGTTCGATGACCCCATCGCAAACTCATCCAAGTTGGTCTTTCCGACGATCACGGCGCCAGAGGCTCGGAGCGCTTCAACCACATGCGCATCGTAAGGAGGGATGTAGTTCCCGAGGATCTTCGATGCACAAGTCGTGCGGACACCGCGCGTGCAGAGGTTGTCTTTCACCGCGACGGGGACACCCGCCAAAGGCCCGAGCTCCTCCCCAGCGTCGCGCATGCGGTCGACTTGGGCGGCCGCGGCCAGCGCTCCCTCGTGGTCCACGTAGAGAAAGCATGAGAGCTTCGGGTTGAGCTCCTCGGCACGCGCAAGGTACGCACGCGTGACGTCGACCGCGGTTGTCGCACCACTCGCGATATGCTCACGGATGTCGAACGCGCTCTGCCATGGAAAGCTCGTCATGAGTCGACCTCGAGAACCAGCGGCACCGCGAAGGCCCCCGCCTCACTCTCCGGAGCCTCTGCGAGGATCTCAGAGCGGTCACTACAGGGAACCGGGACATCGGGACGAAGCGGTGTGTCCATGGGGATCGAGTGGAACGTCGGTTCCACGTCCGAGACATCCAATTCGTCGAGCTCCGCCAGGTATCCGAGGATCGAGTCGAGCTGGGCCTGCATCTGGCGGGCTTCTTCGTCCGAGAGCTGGAGCTTGGCCAGCTTGGCGACGTGCAAAACCTCGCCCAGGGTGATTTTCGGCTCGGCCATGGGGCGCCGAAAGTAGCAGATCCCTCCTTTGAAGCGAGGTCTGCGCATTTGCTCACTAAAACATGCCTTTCGATTGACGAAAGCACGCGAAAAGGCGTACATTTTGGTTGAAACGGACGTTTGCGGTGTCATTAGAACTAATTCGTTGGCTGGCTAACCAACTCCGTCT
>JAPUKT010000292.1 GCA_027295555.1 Deltaproteobacteria bacterium | reverse complement strand
TGGGCGAGCTCGTCGTGCTCGCCATATTGATCGCGTTTCCGGCGCTGGCGCTGTGGCTTCCGGAGCAAATGCAGTGAACGACGGCTAGATGGGCTCCAACGATTCGGTCAGCCACGGATCGTTCGTTTTTTCGAGCCACGGGGTCAGCTCTTCTTCGATGAGGCGCTCGACGACATCGGGACTCTCGTCGGCGATGTTCCTCAGTTGATAGGGGTCTTCTTTGTTGTCGTGCAGCGTCGTTTCGGTGACCCGATCGCTGGTCTTCTCGATCATGAGCGTGTAGCGACGCGTGCGAACGCCGCGACGCCCCCCGGCCGGCTCTCCCGGCGGCACCCAGAGGTAGAGCTGCGACGTGGGACGCTCACCTTCGCCGGTGAGCAAGATCGACGCGTAACTGGCGCCCTCGACTTCCGCGGGGATGTCCTCGGCGAAGCCCATGAGATCGAGCAAAGTGGGAAAGATGTCCGGTGTCGAGATCAACAAGTCGTCATGACGCGGCTCAATTCTGCCCGGCCATCGGACGAGAAACGGAACCCGCATGGACTCCTCGTAATGGTTGTTCTTGGATATTTGACCGTGCGTGCCGAGGCAGTTCCCGTGGTCCGACGTGAAGAGCACGATCGTGTCGTTCGCGAGCCCCTCTTCTTCGAGCGCCTCGAGGATCCTCCCAAGCTGCTCGTCGACTCCGGTGACCATCGCGAAGTAGTTCTTCGTCTGGGTACGGGCCAATTCCGACATGGGCGAGTCACCATCGACGTCGACGTTGGGACGGACGAGGAGGTCGCGGTATGTTTTGCCGTCATAGTAGGCGACGTATTTTTCCGGCACCAAGTCATAGGGCATGTGAGGCGGGTTCATAGCGACCACGAGAGCGAAAGGCTGGTCCGCGTCACGAAAGTCACCGCCCTCGTTTTGGATATACGCGATCGCACGGTCGGCCTCATGTTCCGGCCCCCATTGATCCACGTAGAACGCCTCGTCCCGCGGGGTGTCCGCTGCCCAATACATGGGTCGCGTGTGCTGGTCGTAGGTGCCGTAGGCATACCAGGAGTCGAAGCCATGGCGCCGCTCGGGCGGACACCACTCGTTCCACGCCATCTCGGCCGTGTTGTTGGAGCTCTCGACATAGGGCTCGTGCGGCGCATCCAGATGCCATTTGCCGATGTAGCCCAGACTGTATCCTTTATCCGCGAGAACGTCCGACCAAGTGCGATCCGCCTGCCTCAGCTCGTAGCCGAAGGGTGCGGTGACGCTGTTGCAGTTCCCTATCACTCCGTTCGAATGCGGGTAGCGCCCCGTCATGAACATCGCGCGCATGGGACTACAGACCGGGTAATTCACGACGGCCTGCGCCAGCACCACCCCCTCGCTTGCAAGCCGGTCGAGATTCGGCGTCACGACGGGGTCTTCGTTCATGAACCCAAGCGCCTGCCCCCGCATCTGGTCGGGCATCACAATGACGAGATTTGGATGCTCTCGGGGGAGGGGCTCGTTCTCCGCGGGCTCTTCGGCGCATGCCGAACCCAGGCAGACGAAGAACGCGATGGCCAAAACCCGAGTCCTAGTCCGTTGATTCATCACTCCACCTTTGATGCCGACCAAGGATAAGAGTTCTCCAGGTGCTGCGAGTCTAGTCCCCTACACCGGCCTGCGCGCGTCAGATCCTGTCGAAAGTTCACAGTCCGGAGAGTTTCCATCGGGCACCTCGCGTGCCCCACTGCCTGTTACCCGTTGACTCAAAACTGCGGCGCAGATCGCGTCAAAATCCACCGTCGTGATCTCATTGCTATTCGAGATCTCGAGTTGGTGAAGCTTACGCTCCATGGCGTCATAAAAGCGACCCTTGACGCAGGGCGAGAGGGTCAGGCGTGGCAGACCGCGAAGCAACTCCTGGAGGGCTTGATGCATCGGCCTAGTCGCGTCCGCTTCGTCACCGAGCAAAGAACGGCAGAGCTGGAGCCCTGCCGGCGGCATCACGAAGAGCTCGATGGGCACGGAATCCAGCTGAAGAACGAAGACCTCGCGAACCGCGTGAAAGATTGGCAAAGCAGGATCGGAATCGACGCAGCGCGGCAAACAATAACCTTCACTCGCGCTCAGCCCGCGAAGGCCTCGGTTAGCTGCGATGTTCATGTGATAGCCAGAGAGAAGACCTGAGGGGGTGGGTCTGGCTCCGAGCGAGAGCGAGACCTTGCTGATGTTCTCCACTGCCCCGAAGTAGCTGCGGATCCGCCTGCGCCGAGTCCTGGCTCGCTTGAACCCCTTTTCGGACATCCCGGCCTTGACGCTCGTGGCCAGCCTGTTGGGTGGCTGAACGTAGTCGGATTCGAGCTCCTCGAGAACGCTGGGAGCCGCTTTCGGCAGGCGCCGAATGCCCGGAATGCGCTTCCCTGTGAGGCGGCCTCGAACCAGCGTGAAAGAGGGGAAGCCCGCCGCTCGCGCTCGGTTATGAAGAACGCGATCCGTGGTGACGAGGATGGTTTGCGGGCTTAGAAGCTTGTCCAAAATTTCTACGTCAGGAATGCCGCGATGAGTCCGACGTAGAAAAACGACCTCCTCTTCGGACGGGCGGCGATTCGCGGTGAACAGCCTCCACAAGGAGGAGTTCTCGCCAACTCCCTCGTCGACGATGATCCGTTTGCCTGACGCGCGGCCTCTCCGCTTTCTCTTCGACATCTCGTTATGGCAGTGTTCTCTCCGACATCTGGTCGGGGCCGTACCCACGCCGCTTCCGGAATCGAGAGTATATAACCTGGTTCAACTCGACCAGGGCGCGCGACACCCAAATTCTCCCTCGGCGCCTGGAGACCAACGCCACAGCGCCCAAGAGCAACCCTTCATAGAAAATCTCGCCGGGACAAGGCTTGAATTCGAGCGGCGTTTGAAGTTCTAGGCCCAATTCATGCTCTTTAAGAGCGAAGAGCTCACCACGAGGCAAATTTCCTCGATATACTCTTAAGAGCGGACTAATCCATATAAGAGGTACTTAAGAGACGATGACTGCCAAGAACACGTTGACAACAGCACCCCCGTACGCCGTCGAGCAGGCCCTAAAGCGCCTCGGGGCCAACTTGCGTACCGCCCGATTGCGTCGCAATCTGAC
>JAPUKT010000291.1 GCA_027295555.1 Deltaproteobacteria bacterium | reverse complement strand
CCACCTCTAGTCTTTACACAGGTACCAGTTGGCACCCACACCCCAATCAGCCACGAGCGGCACATTCAGCTCAACGGCCCCTTCCATGCACGCCACCACCAGATCGCGCACGGCATCCACCTCGCCTTCCGGCACCTCGAGCAGCAGCTCGTCATGCACTTGCAGGAGCATCTCCGTTCCTGTGTCAGCTTCGTCCAACGCAGACTGCACGTCGATCATCGCCTTCTTCATGAGGTCTGCCGCTGTCCCCTGGATCGGCGTGTTCTGAGCCACGCGCTCACCGAACTGGCGAATGTTCCAGCTGCCGGAACGCAGCTCGGGCACATACCGTCTCCGTCCCATGAGCGTTTCCACGTACCCCCGGTCCTTAGCCATCTCAACCTGGGCGTCGAGAAAGTCACGTACGCCGCTGAAGCGTTCGAAATACGTGGCGATGAACTCCTTGGCCTCTTCACGAGTGATGCCGAGCTGTCGCGCCAGAGAGAACGGCCCCTGACCGTACAGCGTCGCGAAGTTCACCGTCTTGGCCTGACCGCGCATGTGCGCGTTTACGTCGTCGATCGGCACTGCGAAGATGACCGACGCCGTCTGCCGGTGCACGTCGATGCCCTGGGTAAAGGCCGTGACGAAGGCATCGTCTCCCGAGAAATGCGCCATGACGCGCAGTTCGATTTGTGAGTAATCGACCGCGAGGAATACCGTACCCGGTGCGGCGACGAAGCCCTTTCGGATTTCACGTCCGAGATCGGTGCGAATGGGGATGTTCTGAAGATTCGGATCGCTCGATGACAACCGCCCGGTGGCCGCCACGGTCTGGTTGAAGCTGGTGTGGATACGGTGCGTTCGGCTGTTCACCAGCTGCGGCAAAGCCTCCACATAGGTCGACCTCAGCTTCTCGAGCTCACGGTACTCCATCATTAGTCTCGGGACTTCGTGCCCCTGCTCGGCCAGCTCTTCTAGCACCGATGCGTCCGTAGACGGGCCTGTCTTGGTCTTCTTGATAACCGGCAGATCCAGCTTCTCGAACAACACCTGCCGGAGTTGTTGCGTGGAATTCAGATTGAAGTCGCTGCCCACGACTTTGAAGATCTCCTCTTCGATCAGGTCGAGCTCACGCTTCAGCTTGGACCGCATTCTGCGGAAGAACTCCTCGTCGATGCCGATGCCCGCGAGCTCCATGCGTGTCAGAATCGGCAGGAGCGGCATTTCTAGATCGGCCATGAGATCGCCGAGCCCCTTCTCCTGCAATTGCGCCTCGAAGTGCAGGGCGAGTTGCAACGACAGATCCGCGGTCTCGCACACGAAGTCTCGCGCCCGTGCAATGGGGGCTTCCGCGAAGGGCACCTTCTTGCGGCCACTGCCCACGACATCCGCGTATACGAGCGGCTTGTGGGAATAGGTCTCCAGCGAGAGCGTAGCGAGCTCGTGCCCTCGCCTCCCGGGGTCGAGCACGTAGCTCGCGACCATCACATCAGTCGTGATACCGCCCAGCTTTACCCCCACGCGCGACAGCGTCAGCGCGGCACGCTTCAAGTCGTAGCCGACTTTGGCGACCGCTGGATCTTCCAGCAACGCCTTGAGTTCGGACATTTCGGCCCCCGCCAGGCTGGGTAGGTTTCGGACCTCGCCAGACCCCTCCCCTTCGAACGTCAGCTCAAACGGCTGTTGGTGAGCGAAGGGCAGGTACCACGCCGCGCCACCTTCGACGGAGAGCCCGAGCGCCACAGGCTCCCCACGAAGAGGGTCGTGCGTAGTCGGCTCCACGGCGATCGCCACGCGACCAGCGGCCCGGACTACCTGGATGAGCTCTTGGACCCCTGACAGCTCGTCGACGAGGGAGTACTTCACCTCGGCTCTTTCGAGTTCAACCGGAGCGACATCGCTCACTTGTGCGAGCGCAGCGAACTTCTCGGCGAGCGGCCTGAACTCGAGCTCCACGAAGATGTCGCGCAGCGCCTCGTTGTTGGGCTTCCGTACCTTGAGCGCCTCTAGATCCAGCGCGACGTCGAGGTCGGTCATGATCGTGACGAGGCGCTTCGAGAGCCGCACCGCCTCCGCATTTTCCCTGAGCGACTTGGCAGCACGTGGCGGCTTCAATCCGTCTGCGTTCGCGATCAACCCCTCGATATCCTGGTGCTGCTGCAGGAGTGTTATCGCGGTCTTTGGGCCAATGCCCCGAGCGCCGGGCACGTTGTCAGAGGAGTCTCCAACCAGCGCGAGATAGTCGACCACCTGCGAAGGCGGGACGCCAAATTTCTCATCGGCGTTCTCTTCGGTGACCCAATCGGCCGCGACCCCGGTCGAGCCCCCTCTGCCCGGGTTCATCAGGTGTATGTCCGGGCCCACGAGCTGATAAAAGTCCTTGTCGCCGGACACGATCACAGCCTCCAGACCCGCATCCCGCGCTCGAATCGCCAGCGTGCCAATGACGTCGTCGGCCTCGTAGCCATCGAGCTCGACGACCGGATCGTTGAACGCTTCGACGATGTCACGGATACGGCCTAGGCTGGAGCGCAGGTCGTCGGGCATCTTCTCCCGAGTAGCCTTGTACTCCGGATATTGCTCGGTCCTGAACGAATCCCCCGCGTCGAAAACGACGGCGAGATAGTCCGGCGCGAAGTCCTCCCGGATGTCGAGCAGAAAACGCGTGAACCCGAAGGGAGCCGACGTATTCTCACCGGCGGAGTTGGTGAGAGGCCGCTGAATGAAGGCGAAGTAGGAGCGGTAGATGAGCGCATACGCATCGATGAGAAAGATGCGAGGCTTGGTCTTCGGGGGGATCTTCAACAGCCGTCTGGGCTTGGAGTGGGTTTGGGAACGGGTGTCAAAAAAGCGCCCCCGGCTGTGGCCGAGGGCGCTTGGGACCTATTCGGAAGAGAGCGTCAGGCTCGAATCACGTTGGTCGCCTGCGTCCCCTTACCCGAGTCGCGGACCTCGAATTCCACAGAGTCGCCTTCGTGCAGGGTTCGAAACCCGTCAGCGACGATCTCTGAAAAATGAACGAATACGTCGTCACCCTCAGTGTGTTGGATGAAGCCGTACCCCTTCGAGTCGTTGAACCATTTAACGGTCCCCTTCATACCGCTACCTCCGACAGAGTAATACCGTCCGCGCTTCACGCGGTGTTCCACCTTAGGACGTCATTCGTCCGGCGGCAAGCGATACGTGCGGGAGTCACGCGCCAATGCGAAGATCACGGCTCCGGCGTCGACGAAGGGGATCGATCTTGGCCGTAGAGCACGCGATAGAGACCGAGATTTCTGCGCACGTTCTTGACGTAGCCACGGGTCTCATCGAAGGGGATTCGTTCCGTGAAGCGCAGTGGATCGGAGGCCTCTGGGTAGCGCCGCCACCGGG
>JAPUKT010000290.1 GCA_027295555.1 Deltaproteobacteria bacterium | reverse complement strand
GACCGATCCAGCGGGATGACACCCCGCACCGCACGCGTAGAGCCCTGCGACGGGGAGCCCGTACGGAAGTCGGTCGTCGAATCCGAAGCTGTTGTCGACATGGTGAATGTGGCCTCCGGTGAGTCCGAAATGCGACTCGATTTTGGGGGGCGTGAGGGTGAACGCGTCGACCACGAGCTCGGAGGTGCCCGGCGCGAATCGGTCACAGATATCGAGGAGCGCGCGAACGTAGCGATCTTCCTCAGCCTCCCAAGAGCTCTCGGCGAGAGCGTACGGCACCCACTGCACGAAGAGCGCCGCGCTGTGGCGCCCCTGGTCGTCTTGAAGAGAAGGGTCCAGCGTCGTGTGGATGTACCACTCGATCGACGGCGTCTCTGGGAGCCGCCCTTCCTGACAATCCAAGAAGGCGCGCTGAAGCCGGCCAAGCGTATCTTCTTCCGGAAGGAGGTGGATGGTCGCGCCGTGCTGGCCGCGCACCTCGGGCAAGCACGAGAACGTCGGCAGGTCTCGTAAGCATAGGTTGACCTTCATGCTGGTGCCTGGCAGTCGGTAGGACTCGATCCGTTCACTGAGCTCCGACGGGCACGCATCGCCGAGCATCGACCGCAGGCGAAACGGATCGGCGTTGACCACGACCACCGAAGCGCGATGCAACCCCCCCTCGCCGGTCACCACGCCTCGTGCGATGCCGCCTTCGACGTCGATCCGCGCAACAGGAGCCTCGAGCTCGATCTCCGCACCCGCCTTTCGCGCTGCAGCAACGAGCGCCTGCGTGACCGACCCCATGCCCCCGCGGACGATCATCCAGATGCCGTCGGATCCGGGAAGCCGACACATGTTGTGTGCGAGGAAGTTCATCCCGCTCCCAGGCGTATCCCAGGCGCCGCAAAGACCGACGAAACCATCGGTGACGGCATACATCGCTTCGAGGAGCTCGCTCTGAAAACCGAAACGCCGAAGGTACGCCCCAACCGACCCGCGACAAAGGTCGACGAACACCTGCCGCAATGCGGGGCGCACATCCCGCGCCGCGGTATCTTCGATCGACAACGGAGCCTGGAGCCACGTCGGCGCGATGTCCTCACGAAGCTTGGCAAGCTCGTCTTGCAGGGCGTCGTTGGCGCGCGCATCCGTCGGCGAGAACAGGGTAGCAAGCTGATCCCGGGTGGCGCTCGTATCCGACCCGAAGAGCAAGTAGCGATCGCTGGTCGTTGGCAGAAAATAATGTGGGTCGCGACGAATCAGTGGCAGCGAAATCCCCAACTCCGCGATGAGCTCGGGGGGCATCAGTCCGAGCAAGTACGCACCCGTGGACTGCCCCACCCCGGGCGCCTTCGAAAAGGGGTACTCGGTGCGGCACGCCCCGCCTGCCACCGCTTCGGCCTCGAACACCTTCACGCGGAGTCCCGCTCTCGCCAACAACACGGCGGCGACAAGCCCGTTGTGCCCCGCGCCGACGATCACGACGTCGCTCGAGGTCATGACGTAGAGCCCATCTCGAAAATGCGGACCGAGGTTCGCGCAAGCGAGCCGACGGGAGCATTTTTGAGGTGGGCTCTACTCAATAAAAAAGGTGAGGCCGGCCTCGATGCTCCAGGCGGAGTCCGGTGTCCCCGCAGGCATGCGGAAGTAACGGGCCCAACGCCCACGAAATTCGATACCCAGGAAATCGATGAAACCATAACCGAGCCCGGCGAAAGCGGTAATCGTCCCCGATCCCTCGTGTCGGTAAGGCGCGTCTGGGATTGAAAGCACAGGCACAGGCACTCCGAGATAGCCCCCGCCAAACGCCCCGGTGAGGCGCACCTTCTTGATGTTGCGGCGAAGAGCGATGAGCCCGCCACCGCCAAAGCCGGGATTGTCGAGCGGGAACTTCTCTCCGAGCCACTGGAAGTAGGCTCCGAGATGAAGGGGGCCAGCCACGCCGTAGCTGCCGTCTATCCACAAGGTCGGCTGCCACTTGGTGCCGAAAGAGTATTTGGACACCGTGGCGCCGTAGACCACGTCGAAGACGATCGTGTCGTGGTCACTCGCGGACGCGGCGGCTGGCAAGCTCAGACCCAAGAAAACCAATACCGGCGCCAACCGTTCCACGCCGGAACTGTTATCACAGGTCCCGCCGGTGGCCTCAAAACCTGCGGCCCTAGGGCTCGAGCCCTTAGCTACAGGTGGCCTGGATGATCGGCTGGGCGACCTTGAACTTCGTCAAGAATTCCCGGCGCCCCACCTTCATCTGATCGACCCAGGCTCGGTACTCATCGGCGCGTCCGTTCTCTTCGTAGAACCTACGCGGCTCGAGAACCTCGGCCGGCACCTTCTCGAGAAGAGCGGCGTTTTCGGAGGCATCGCAATCGACGATCTCGTAGCCGAAATCCGGGTCGCGCTTCCACTTGATCGAGTCGCTCAAGAGCGCCTCGAGCATCGCGCTCGAATGGCGAATCTTCACCTTGAGGGCCTTGTCCTGCTTCACATCGTTGGCGTCGCCACCGATGTAACCCGTGTTCATGAGCCACATCGTCACGCCTGGCATCGTCTTGGCAAGCTCTGCAAAGCGCTCGGCCTGAAGCCCATGCTTGGCGGGGAAGAATGGTTGGGTGAACGGAGAGCGCGTCTTGCCTCGTTCCTTGCCGGTGGCACTCGTCTTGGACGTCTCGCCGAGCATGAAGTAGCCAGCGGCCTGCGCTGGGGAGCTGAAGCGGAGGATGCCCGGCATCGCGGCATCGGCGCCTTCGTCCCGGTTCAGGATGCCCATCGATTTGACCTGGGGAATCGCGCGCAAGTCAGCGGCACCCGGAATCGCGCTCATCGGGACGATGGAACGGCCGTTCTGTGTCCATTTCACGAAATCCCAGCCCTCAGCCGTCACACCTCGCTCGTCGACGACGTCGTTTGCCGTGACCTCGCCGCCGATGTACTTGTCGACGTTTTCCGCGTCCGCGCCGGTGTTGATGAGGATGTCACGAAGACGCGACACATCGTCGGTCGTCAGGATCCCCTTGCTGAAGTCGAAGGAGCCGTCCTCTTCGAGGAACGCGTTCTCGAGCCAGGCCTCAGGGCTGACCGTGGCGCGGTAAATGACCGGTTCCGTCTCGAGCGCTAGGCCGTCGATCTTGGCGAAGCAGCCGTTCTCGGTGATCGAGAGCGCGCCCTGGGGCCAGAGCGCTACCATGTCGTCCTGGATGGGCTCGGTGAGGTCGCCCTGCTTCGAGAACGTCGTGGTCGTCTTACCCGTACCGGACAGCCCCATGATCGTCATCGTGACCCGATCGCCCTTGCTTCGCGTAACCGCCTTGGCGCCCGCGTGAAGGACGAGACCGCCCTTTTCGTACACGTAGTGGTTGAGCATCCGAAGGACGCCCTTCTTCGACTCACCAAAATAGTCCGGACCCATCACGTGGGTGGTCCAGCTCTCCATGTCGACGATGATCGCCTGCCCGCCGGGCATGTCCTCGAGCATGAGGTTCGGCGTGAAGAAGAGACGAAAGATCGGCTTGAAGGGCTCTGCGAGTTGCCCTGGGTTCTCGACGTCGGAGCGAGGGAACGCGAGGATCTGTTGCATCCCGGCGATGTTGGCGCCCTCGGGCGTGTAGAGCCACGTCGCGCCGAAAGCGTGCTCGCCGAGCCCGAGGTAGCCGTCGATGGCGATGAGCTTCCCACGGTCGCTAATGTACTTCGCCTGGCGCTCGATCAGCTCCTTCGCTTTGGCCGGGTCGATGATCTGATGGCTCCACCGTTCCTCGGTGTCGATGATGTAGGTGTACTTGGCCATCCTCGCCTTGTTGCGGGAGACCTTGTTGATGCTGCCGACCTTGGTCCGCTGGACGCAGGGGGTGTGTTTGACCGCTAGCTCGCGCAGCTCCGACTGCGAGGGGTTTTCGATATACTCAACGTCGAAGGGGCGCGGACCTGCAAGCGTGACCATAACCTCTTTCCCTTTTCTTTCGCTCAGAGCCCAGGATATGACAATGTTTCCCGGGCGTGTCCAGGGGCAAGGAGAGTTGCCGCCCAGGGAACAAGAACTAAGCTCCGCGCCGTGCGTGCGCTACCGCTCAATTTCCGTGAAGCCTCGGGTTTCGACCAAGCCCGGTGGAAGGATTGGCGCTGGCAGGCGCAGCACGCCGTCACCGATTTGGAGGGCCTCGGGCGCGCGCTTCGACTCACTGAGGCGGAGCGGCTTGGAGCGGCCCGGGCTATGGCCGCGGGGTTCCCTATTTCGGTCACGCCGTACTACCTCGACCTTTGCCATCCGACCGATCCCGACTGCCCGATTCGACGGCAATGCATCCCCCGAGCCGATGAAGCTATTGCGGTCAAAGGCGATCTTGCCGATCCCCTCGGTGAGGAGGCTCACGAAGTCGCCCCACACTTGATCCAGCGTTACCCCGACCGTGTTCTGCTGATCGCCACCGACCGATGCGGAGTGTACTGCCGCTTTTGCACCCGGTCCCGCATCGTCGGAGACGGGGGCGGCGCCCGTTCGTTGGCCGCCTTGGAGCCGGCCTTTCGATGGCTTTCCGCCCACTCTGAGATCCGTGACGTCATCATTTCGGGCGGCGATCCCTGCATGATGTCGACGGAGCGGATCACGCGTTTGCTCTCGCGACTGCGCGAAATCGAGCATGTCGATTATGTGCGCTTGGCGACACGCGCCCCGGTGACCCTCCCCCAACGCATCACCGACGAGCTTTGCCATGCCATTCGGCGCAGCCACGAAGTCACGTGGATCATGACGCACTTCAACCACCCGAAGGAGCTCACATCCGAAGCACAGGAAGCATGCGGGCGGCTTGCCGATGCGGGCCTTCCGGTGATGAACCAGTCGGTCTTGCTTCGCGGCGTCAACGACGACGCAAACACGCTCGAACGACTGTTTCGCGGGCTGGTCCGCGCGCGCGTCCGACCCTACTACTTACTGCAAATGGACCCCGTACAGGGAACGGGTCACCTTCGGACGCCCCTGCGGCGCGGGGTCGAGCTGATGCAGGCACTCCAGGGCCGCGTCAGTGGCATCGCACTGCCCAAGTTCATCGTCGACACCCCGGGCGGCCTCGGAAAGGTCCCCGTGGGCCCGAACTACGTGGTCAGTCAGGAAAACGGCGTCACGGTGCTGCAGACGTTCCGGGGCGACCTCGTAGAGTACTACGACCCCCCTGAGGAGAACTCATGCAACGAGCCCTAACGCTCTACCAAACGACCATCGGGAAGAAGGTGGTGATGGCCCTGTCCGGGGCCATCATCGTCGGCTTCGTGATCGGCCACTTCCTGGGGAATTTGAACATCTACCTCGGACCGGAGGCGATCAACGGTTACGCCGCAAAGCTTCACAGTATGCCGGCACTCGTGTGGGCGACCAGAATCCTACTGCTGTTCGCATTCGGCGCGCACATCTGGGCTGCATACCAACTCTGGCGTCGGAACGTCGCAGCGCGGGGGTCCCATTACAAGCGACGCAAAGACCTCGCGACCGACTACGCGGCACGGACGATGTACTGGACGGGACCGATCCTGTTGCTCTATCTCGTTTATCACCTGCTCGAGTTCACGATCATCCCGGCGCATCCGGGGGACGTGTATCGTAACGTCGTGGAGGCCTTCCGGAACCCCTGGATCTCGGCGTTCTACGTCGCGGGCAACCTCGCGCTCGGCTTACACCTCTTTCACGGCATCTTCAGCGCCTTTCAGTCCATCGGGGCGAACCATCCGCGCTACAACTCCTACCGTCGCGATCTAGCGATCGCGATCTCGGCGGTGATCACGCTCGGTAACATCTCGTTTCCGATCTCCGTCCTCACCGGCATCGTTACCTTGTAAGGGTCGTCATGGAACTTCGATCGCACGAACCGTCCGGCCCCATCGAAGACCGATGGGGAAAACACAAAGAGGCGAGCAAGCTCGTCGCACCCGCCAACCGTCGAAAGTACAGCATCATCGTTGTCGGTAGCGGCCTAGCCGGAGGAGCCGCCGCCGCGTCCCTCGGCGAGATGGGATACAACGTCAAGTGCTTCTGCTACCAGGACAGCCCAAGACGCGCGCACAGCATCGCGGCGCAAGGTGGGATCAACGCGGCGAAGAACTACCAAAACGACGGGGACAGCGTGTACCGCTTGTTCTACGACACCGTGAAGGGTGGCGATTTCCGCTCGCGTGAGTCGAACGTCTATCGATTGGCCGAGCTGAGCCTTCACATCATCGATCAGGCGGTCGCACAAGGCGTGCCTTTCGCGCGCGAGTACGGTGGGTTGTTGGCAAACCGTTCGTTCGGTGGCGCGCAGGTCTCGAGGACGTTCTACGCGCGCGGACAGACGGGCCAGCAGCTCTTGCTCGGGGCGTACCAAGCACTCAGCAGGCAGATCGAAGCGGGCACCGTTCAGATGTTCCCGCGTCACGAAATGCTCGAGCTGATCGTGCACGACGGACGGGCACGAGGAATCGTCACGCGATGCCTGAAGACCGGCAATGTGACGCCGCACATCGCAGACATGGTCGTGTTGTGCACTGGCGGCTACGGCAACGCCTTTTATCTCTCGACGAATGCCAAGGGCTGCAACTGCACGGCAACATGGCGCGCGCATCGGCACGGCGCGGCGTTCGCGAACCCCTGTTACACGCAGATCCATCCCACCTGCATCCCGCAGGCGGGCAGCTATCAATCGAAGCTCACGCTGATGAGCGAGTCGCTCCGTAACGACGGGCGTGTGTGGGTTCCGCGCAAGAAGGAAGACGTCACCAAGCGACCTGAGGACATCCCGGAGGAGGATCGCTTCTACTATCTCGAGGAAGGGTACCCCGCCTTCGGCAACCTCGTGCCTCGCGACGTGGCTTCACGGAACGCCTTGTACGTGACGAACGATGGCTTGGGCGTAGGGCCCGAGGTCAACGGCAAGCGGCGCGGTGTGTACCTCGACTTCAGCGATGCGATCAGCCGTCTTGGCGAGCAAACGATCCGGGAGCGGTACGGCAACCTGTTCGAGATGTATGAGCGGATCGCCGGTGACAGCCCCTACGAGACGCCGATGAGGATCTACCCCGCGACTCACTACACGATGGGTGGGCTTTGGGTGGACTACAATCTCGAGACCACCATCCGCGGCCTGTTCGCTGGCGGCGAAGCCAACTTCTCGGACCATGGCTCGAACCGGCTGGGCGCGTCGGCTTTGATGCAAGGGCTCGCGGATGGGTACTTCGTGCTGCCTCTTACGGTGGGCAACTACCTCGGTGAGGTTCGAACGCTGCCGCCTCTGGCGGAAGATCACCCCGACGTGCAAACAGCCGTGAAGTCCGTCGGGGACCGAGTTCACAAGCTCATGAACGCGCCCAATCCCAAATACGCGCCCGAGCACTTTCACCGAGAGCTGGGAAAGATTATTTGGGAGAAGTGTGGGATGTCGCGAAATGCGGAGGGGCTCAAGGAAGCCCTCGAGGAGATCCCCAGGCTCCGCGAGCAGTTCTGGCGAGAGATCAAGATCACCGGAAGCGGCGAAGACCTCAACCAGACCCTCGAGCGCGCCGGCCGCGTCGCCGACTTTTTCGAGCTCGGTGAGCTGATGTGCATCGATGCGCTCGATCGCAACGAGAGCTGCGGCGGACACTTCCGTGAAGAACATCAGGAGAACGGTGAGGCGCTTCGAGATGACGCGAACTTTAGCTACGTCGCGGCCTGGGGGTGGACCGGGAATCCAGCAAAGCCGCGGCTCCACAAAGAGCCGCTCACTTTCGAATACGTGAAGCCGACCAAGCGAAGCTATAAGTAAGGGACGCCATGACCGACGAGTTACTCAACCTAACCCTTCATGTCTGGCGCCAAGAAGGGCCAAACCGACCTGGCCGCTTCGAGACGTACCAAGCCAAAGACATCACCACGCACATGTCCTTCCTCGAGATGCTCGACGTCGTGAACGAAGGTTTGATCGAAAAAGGCGAGGAACCGATCGCGTTCGACCACGACTGCCGCGAAGGCATTTGCGGCACATGTGGGATGGTCGTCAACGGCCTGGCGCATGGCCCCCAGAAGCTGACAACCGTCTGTCAGCTCCACATGCGACAGTTCAAGAACGGCCAAGAACTTTGGCTCGAGCCCTGGCGCGCGCACGGGTTTCCGATCGTCAAAGACCTGATTGTCGACCGCACCGCGTTCGACCGCATCATTCAGGCTGGCGGCTACATTTCGATCCGTACCGGCAGCGCGTCGGAAGCCAACGAAATCCCGATCCCCAAAGAGGTCGCGGACCGTGCGATGGACGCGGCCGAATGCATTGGATGCGGCGCGTGCGTGGCAGCCTGTCCGAACGCGTCGGCGAGTCTCTTCACGGCGGCCAAGATCTCGCATTTGTCGCTGTTGCCGCAGGGGCAAGCCGAACGTGCAGATCGCGCGGCCAAGATGGTCTCGCAGATGGACGCTGAAGGGTTTGGCTCGTGCACCAATCACGGCGAGTGCGAAGCCGTTTGTCCGAAGGGCGTGAGCCTCGAATGGATCGCGCGTATGAATCGCGAGCTCATTCGCGCCATGGTCAAGTCCGAAACCCCGGTGCAGACCCGCAAGCGCTAAGCTCGCCGGCTGTCCCACAAGAAACGCCCTACGATCGCGACGCCCGCGACGACGACGATGACCAGCGTCGCCGCAGTGTATCGTTCCATGAGGTCGCGCATCGCGTCCCAGTTGTGACCGACGGCATATCCTGCGCCGAGCAGCAGCGCGTTCCATACCGCCGCGGAGAGTCCGCCGAAGACGATGACCGGCCACGCGCCCATGCGGGACAAGCCTGCGCCCAGGAAAAAGAACGCGCGAAGCACGGGCAAGAATCGGTTGACCGCGAGGTACGTGGGACCGTGCCGTTCGTAGCCACGACGCACTGCGTCGAGAGCGCGTGTGACCGTAGGACCCTTCAGGAACCGCGGCCAATGGTCTTCGTGATCAGCCAGCCATAGGCCAAAGCCCCACGCCATCAGTCCGCCTGCAATTGCGCCAAGCGTCATCAGGGCGTAGACCAAAGCCCAGTCGAGTTGGGCGCGAGCCGCCAACACGACTGCAAACAGCACGACGGTATCCCCTGGAAGCGGCGGGAAAACGTATTCTACTGCCGACGCAGTGGCGACGAGCCCGTAGGCCCAGTGCTGGGGCCCGTGCTCCAATGTGTGCAGAAATTCGTCAAGCACGGGAACAACATCCTACGCTTGTGATCAAAGCAGGTGTAGCACACTGCTCGCCTCGACATCAGCACACGATGAGTCAATCTAAGGCAACGCAGAGTTAGTATCGTGGCGAGCAGAGATCCCTTAGTGTCGGTGCTGCAACGTCCCAACGTAAAAGTGGAGGACGCCGCCATCCTGATTGCACTCGAGGCGAATCCCCTTCTCGACGAGCACGCTATACGACGCGCCCTCGACGGTATCGGCGCCGAAGCGCTAGTTCGACGCGGCTTTCGATCGACTCCCGAACGCGATTGTCGGATCCTCACGGACCTGCTCTTCGTCGAGCTCGGTTTCGAAGGAGAGCGAGACGACTACTACGACCCGCAAAACAGCTACATCGATAAAGTGATGATCCGCCGCAAGGGGATTCCGATTTCGTTGTCGGTGATCACGATGGCGGTCGGCGAACGCGCGGGTATGGAGGTCGAAGGCCTGGGCTTTCCCGGTCATTTCTTGGTGCGCGTCGGTGGACCGGACGGCGTCTATCAAGATCCGTTCAATCACGGTGAGCTCCTCGATGGTGCCGGGCTGCGAAAGCTCGCGGCACAGTTCCTCGGCGCAGAGATGGCACTTCACCCGAGCTACCTCGAGCCGGTCGACTGCCTGACGATCACGATCCGCATGCTGGCGAACCTTAAGAGCGCCCATCGGCGCCAGGGCGACTACGCGCGCGCCATGCTCGCCTGCGACCACCTCGTCGAGCTCACCCAAGCACCCGAGCATCGCCGGGATCGGGGCCTGTTGGCCCACGCTCTACGAACCTACGGGGCCGCTTCGGAAGACCTTGCGGCCTATCTCGAGGCCCGGCCAGACGCCAAAGACGCCCAGGTCATCAGCCTCGCCCTCGAAGAAGCCCGCGACCAGGCCAATCTGGTCCTGCACTGAGGCCGGTCCTCCACGGAGTTTAGGCCGGCGACTTTACAGCTGCGCGTGGCGTGCCAAGACTGCGCCCCGATTCGGCCAATGCCATGTCTGTAGAATCCCTCAAAACGCTGTTCCGCCCAGAGCTCGAGGAGCTTTCCGCGTACCGGGTTCCCGCCGCCCCGCCCGCTGTGAAGCTCGACGCGAACGAGAGTCCGTGGTCGCTCCCCGGCGAAGCATGGGAATTGATCCTGTCGACCGTCCGCCGGACCGCGCTCCATCGCTATCCGGACGGACGAGCGACGCGTCTCCGAGAGGCACTGGCGGCAAGCATCGGCGGCGCTCCCGACGAGTACGTGCTCGGCTCGGGTTCCGACGAAGTGATCTCGTTGCTCGCGACGGCAATGTCGAAGCCGCGCTCAGGCGAGGAGCGCCCCGTCGTGTTGTTTCCCGAGCCGACGTTCGTGATGTACGGGATGACGAGTCGCGCGCACGGATGGCGGACGGTTGGCGTGCCGCTCGATGATCGATGGGACCTCGACGTCGACGCGATGACCAAAGCGCTCGAACGCGAACGACCGAGCGTCGCGTACTATGCGAGCCCCAACAACCCCACCAGCAATTGCTTCTCGCGCGACAAGCTGGAGAAGCTCATCATGGGATTTCCGGACACGTTGCACGTCATCGATGAAGCGTACGGCGGGTTTTCGGGCCAGTCTTTGTCGCGCTGGTGCGCGCAATATCCGCAGTGCGCGCTTCTCGGTACCTTGTCCAAGGTCGGGTTCGCCGCGATTCGAGTCGGCTGGGTGCGTCTCGACGAAGCGCTTGCGCGCGAGCTCGAGAAGGTCAGGCAGCCGTTCAATCTGAACACCCTGTCACAGGAAATCGCAACGCTTGCGCTCACCGACCTTGCGCCCACCCTTCAGGCGCATGTCACGACAATCGTGGCCGAGCGCCAACGGTTGGCGGAGGAGCTCGCGCGGTACCCCTCGCTGCATTGTTTCCCCAGCGACGCAAACTTCCTCCTGGTGCGCTACAACGGCGACGTCACCAAGTTGTGCGAAGACCTCCTCTCGCGAGAAATCGCGGTGCGGCGATTCTCCCACGGCGATGCTCGGCTGGCGGGGTGCATTCGGATCACGGTGGGAACTCCAGAGGACGACAAGCGCCTAGTCACGGCGCTCGACGAGATCCTATGTCCGTAGTAACAACACAAGACGTGAGCCCCGGACGGGTGGTTGAGGCGCTGAAGTGGGCGGCCGACGTGGCCGACGACCCTTCCCTACTCGACCAAAAGCCCGAGCGACCTAGCCCCGCCGAGTGGCGTACGGTTCCACTGGCCGAGCTTCGCCTTCACCTGGATCGCTTGCTGGTATCCAAGCAGCCGGAGCCCGGGCTCGACGCCCTCGAAGCGGTGGGATGCCTCGACCCATGGCTACCCGAAGTCGCTGCCATGGTGGGCTTCGGCGACAACGAGTGGCGGCACAAGGACGTTTGGAAGCACACCAAACAGGTCGTGAAGCAGTCGGTGCCGCGGCTCGAGGTGCGTTGGGGCGCGCTGCTCCACGACATCGGCAAGCCGAAGACCCGGCGCATCGACGAACGGGGTAACGTCACCTTCTATGGTCACAGCGAGGTTGGCGCAGCGATGTTCCGCAAACGCGTCGGCGATCGTTTGGGCTTCGAAGGTGCGCTCCGGGAGCGCATCCATTTCTTGATCCTCCATCACCTGCGGGCCAGTCAGTACGAAGAGAGCTGGACGGACGCGGCGGTGCGGCGGTTCTACAAGCAGACGGGCGACGGCCTTCGCGACCTCCTCGATTTGAGCCGCGCAGACATCACGACCAAGCGCCCTGAGAAGCGTCGACGGGGCGTGCGTCAGATCACTTTGCTTGCGAAGCGCATTCGCGCCCTCCAGGAAGAGGACAACAAAGTCGCTCCTCTGCCCAAAGGCCTAGGGACCGAGATCATGAACGCCTTCGGTGTTCCGCCATCGAAGCGCCTCGGCGATCTCATGAAGCACCTCACCGCGGCCGTCGAGGCCGGCGAAATCGACGCACAACGGCCGGCGGAGTACTACCTGGAGTACCTGGAAGCGCACCGGGAAGAATACGGATTTGAAGACTGATCCCGGGCGCTGGCGCTGACGCGGGCGCTGACGCTGGCGCTGGCGCTGGCGCTGACGC
>JAPUKT010000029.1 GCA_027295555.1 Deltaproteobacteria bacterium | reverse complement strand
CCAACGGGAGGGGTCGCTTCATGAGCAAGTCGGTGAGCACCTTCGGAGTGCTCACTTACGTGCCGTCGTAATAGGTTCCACGCGTGTCGAGCGGGACTCCGTTCTCACGGATGCGCAAACGTCCCGTCACATCGTAGTTGTCGAGGGCCAGCCCGATGGGATCCATGAATCGGTGGCAAGCGTGACAGGTGGGGTTGGCCCGGTGAATCTCCAACCGCTGACGAGTGGTCAGACGCCGTCCTTCCAATGTGCCTTCCGTTTCCTCGAGCGCGGGTACGTCGGACGGCGGCGGGGGCGGCGGCGAGCCCATGAGCACTTCCATGACCCACTTGCCGCGCAGCACCGGGGACGTGCGGGCGGACATCGACGTCAAGAGCAGCACGCTCCCGTGGCCCAGCACGCCGCGCCGGGTGTCATCGGGGTAGTCGACTTTGCGGAACTCTTCGCCCGACACGCCCGAGATCCCGTAATGCCGCGCCACGCGCTCATTGAGGAACGTGTAGTCCGCGTTGAACAGCTCGAGTAGGCTCCGATCTTCCCGAACGAGGTAATCGAGGAAGGACTGCGTCTCGCGTATCAGGTCATCGCCTAACTGCCCGGTGAAGTCGGGATAGAGGAAGGGCTGCGGGTGATTGTCCTCCGCGTCCTGGAGCCGCAGCCATTGCGACGCAAAGCGCGTTGCGAGCGACTTCGAACGTGGGTCCTCGAGCATCCTTTCGACTTGCTGCTCCAGGAGAGCCGAATCCGACAGCCGACCCTCCGCGGCGAGCGCGAGCAGCTCGTCGTCCGGGTTCGCGGCCCACAGGAACAGCGATAGGCGTGTAGCGAGATCGAGGTCGCTCAGACGATAGCTCGCACCCGCGCGAACGCCTGCGGGTTGTTCCTCGAGGCGGAAGATGAACTGCGGATTGGCTAGGATCGCCTGCAGCGCCGTCCGAACGCCGACTTCGAATCCCTCGGCTTCGGCGCCACGGTCGTAGAAGGACATAGGTCCCCCCAGATCTTCTTCCGCGACCGGTCGCCGATAAGCCTCGCGGGCCAGGCGACGGATGATCGTCTCCGCGCACGGACGCTCCTCGCTTGGCGACGTCGGGCGGCAGCTGAAGATCTTCTTGCGGCTGGCCGTCTCCGAAAGCCCGACGGAGCGCGCGGGACCCGTGATCATCAGGTCGCTTAGGTGCGGCAGCGCCGTGATGCCGTAATTCGCCCAGGCCTGCGAGTCCTCACCTCCGACGAACGACCAGTCATGCGGGCTCAGACGATCCTCGTACGGACCTTCGATCTGCCGGATGAAGGCTGCGGAGACTTGGCGCTGGCCTGCACGAACGAAGATGGGCTCCGTCCGTATCGGAACGGTTTTGGCCCCGCCATGCTCCAAGCCGAGGAGAGCTACCCCTTCGCCGTCGATCGATATGTCGACGTCCGTAAAGCTCGTGCCGTTACCGAAGAGAGTCTCGATCGTGAAAACGTAATCGCCGTCTGCCGGGAAGTCGTGCGTGACGACCATCCCGCCCCGCGTCCCAAAGGGCGCCCCCTGGATATGATCCCAAGCGTGCTGCGAGACCTCAATCGGATTCCTGTACTTGGCGCTGCGCGAGAGCGCATTGGGGTTACCGACGGCCAGGCGACTGACTTCGCTGGCGGCCCTCATATAGGCTTCGAGCAGCGTCGTCGAGAGCCCCTGGGCAGCCGACATGTTGTTGAAGTTGCCGAGGAAAGTGTCGGCGGGGAGCCAGCGACTGGCGTCGATATCGAGCGCGAGGAGATCTTTGATCACTTGCTCGTACTCGGCTCGGTTGACCCTCTGAAACCGACGGGCGCCGGGATTCGGATCGGCCTTCGCGGCTTGGTCCACCACCGACTCGAGGGTCGTCACGAGCGTCAGCAGTGTGTCGGCCGACGGGCGGTCGATGTCCGGCGGGGGCATCATTCCGGCCCGCAGCTTCACGATCATCTTCTCGGCCGTCTCGGCCCGCTCGTGAGCAAGAGCGACGTCGAAGGTCTCGAGCGAAAGGTTGCCCAAGAGTGTCGAGTCGTTGTGGCAGGTCACGCAAAATTCCTGAATGACCGGGTTCAGGTCTGCTGGAAGCGTTGTGGACTCGCTTCCAGCCGGCCAGCGGTTCGCACCTATCGCAGCGGCCTGGCTCCCGACTGCAAGCCAGACTCCGAAGAATGCGACGCCGGTGGCGAATGTCTTCATGCGCCATCCTTTCGGGGAATGCATGCGCGCGCCGATTGCGCCTGCAAGCTTAGCCGCGGCTATGATCGCAGATATGGGAGAGCATAGGCAAGTCGCTCGTTGCCGGTAGCTCGGCGTTCGCGACGCTCCCTGGTTGCCCACTGCCCACGACTGTCGTAACATCGTCGGCCTCAAATGTTGATGGAGATGTTCGTGATCACCTCGAGCCTGTTGACCGAAAGTTTTTTTCGCTCATTCGTGAGACGATTGAGGAACAGCTGAGCTTCGAGCCAGACATCGAGACGACGAACCGCAAACCGATGAGACAGCCCAACCTGCTAGATGGTGAGTGGGAGCTTCGCTTTGGTCCTGACAACCGCTTCCGCGTGTTTTACCGAATCGACTCCGAAGCGCGCGAGGTCCTCATCCTTGCGATTGGAGTCAAGAAAGGAAGCGTTCTGCACATCGGGCGCTCGAGGTTCGAGTTATGAAAATTGCACCGCTTTCTGAAGTCAAAGCACGGTTCAGCCGTTACATCGAAGAGAGTGCGCGTGGGCCGATAATCGTGACTAAAAACGGGCGGCCGGTCGCCGTCATTGT
>JAPUKT010000289.1 GCA_027295555.1 Deltaproteobacteria bacterium | reverse complement strand
GCGCCGATGATCAAGGTCTCGAGCGACCTCCCAAGCTCGCCAAAGGTGTTGCCGATGATCGCGGCCAAGAGGAGTGACACCCCCGCCTGCGAGACGAAGCCAAGCCACCCGAACTGCTGGGTCGCTTCATCCGCTCTGCCGATTCGAGCGCCCACTTTGGTGCCCGAGTAAATGGCGACGCCGCGCACCGCGACCAGCGCGATCGCGAAAAAGGCGACTTGCCGGAGCTCCAGCAGATGGAGCTTGGCCCCAGCGAGTGTAAAGAAGACGACGTAGACCGGCAGCGACAGTCGCTCGAGGGTTTCGATGAGGCGATGCCCCGTCTTCGAAAAATTGGTGACACCGAAGCCGGCCGCCAGGAAGACCAAAATCGGGTCCCATCCCAGAACCCCCGTGATGTACGCGACCAGATAGACGACGCCCACGACGAAAATCAGAAGCTCTTGATTGACGTAGCGGATGTAGAGAGCCATCAAGCCGCCGACGACCACCGCGCCAAAGAGGATCGAAAAAACGATGTGCTGGAGCAGATACGCAGCGACTCCGCCTTCCATGGTGGTCACGCCGATCTGCTGAGCGACGATCTTCGTCGCGATCGCAAACGCAACAACCACCAGGACGTCCTTGAGCACGACGACGGAAAGGACATTCCGAGTCATGGGGCCCACAGCCCTCGATTCCATGATGACCGCGATAGTCGCCGCCGGAGACGACACGAGCGCCACCGAGGCCATCATCGCGCCAACCGCGAGGGCAGTGGCCATGGGAAGCCCTTGAATGCCGGGCAAGGCGACCATGGGCACTACTCCGGAGATCAACCAGAAGAACGACGTTACCAAGACGACGGTCGAAACCAGTTGCCCCGCGATGATTCCGCTGATCGCGCGAAGGCCCTTCTTGAGACCTTCGAGCTTGATCTCACCACCGGCCGTGAGTGAGATCACGGCGATCGCGAGGGTGTCGAACAAGCGCAGCTGCTCGAGGACCTGATCGTTCAAGATGCCTTTATCGAACGGCGGAGGGAGCGCAAGTCCGGCTAGAGACCTCGCGAGCGATGGGCCGAACACCAAGCCGGCGATCAGGTAACCCGTGATGTGCGGCAGGCGAATCTGGCCTACCAGGCCGCCGATCGTGTAGCTGGCTAGGACGACGAAGCCCAGCGCCAGCATGGCCGTCGGGTCGAAGGGATGTGACGCGAACTGCTCGAATTGATAGAGCGCCACCATCCCGAACAGGAGCAGCACGATGACGGTAATCTGCCGGCGTGCGTGGGTTTCTTCGCCCGGGGGCGGCATGCTGTACGAGCCCACGGTCAACGCCTCCAGAAGCCGGGCAAGACCAGCGCGAACAGCGTGAAGAACTCGAGTCGTCCGAGTAGCATCGCTAGGACGAAGAAGAGCTTGCTACCTGCGGAGTACGCGGCGAAGCTGTCCGCCCCTTGGTGGAACGGCGCTGGGCCCATGTTGGAAAGGCACGTGAGCATCGCTCCAAACGCCGTCGGCAGTGGGACGCCCTCGACCAGCGTGACGAAGAGAAGGCCGAATGCGATACACCCCATGTAGATGAGGAAAAACGAGGCGACATCTGCGAGGACCTGGGCGTTGATCGAGGCCTTCCCCATTCGGACCAGCTGGACCGAAGCGGGTCGGAAGTTCTTTTGCACCTGTGCCACGGCCTGCTTGCCCATCAGGACTGCGCGTTCGATCTTGATGCCGCCCGCCGTCGACCCGGAGGACCCGCCGACGAACATCAGCAAGATGATGATCGCGAGCGCAGTGGAGCCGTAGACCGTATAGTCGTCGGTGCTATAGCCGGTCGACGAGATGGTGGTGGCGACCATGAAAAAGGAATACCGGAACGACGTGAGGACTTCGTCGTGGAGCTCGAGGTTGAGGATCGTCAGCACGATTACCGCAACGATGACGATTCCCACGTACGATCGAAACTCGATGTTCCGCACGAGCCCCCGCCAGTGCCCGGTGCGAATGAGGCCGTAGTAGAGACCGTAGTTCACGCTTCCGATCAGCATGAAGCATGCGATCACGTACTCCACCGCCGGCCGATTGAAGCCGCCTACCGAGCTATCTAGCGTCGAAAAACCGCCCGTCGACATGGTCGTGAAGGCGTGACAAACGGCGTCGAATAGGTCGAGACCGAGAAGCTTCAGAAGGATGATCTCGAGCGCGGTCAACGTGGCGTAGAGCTTCCACAAGGCAAACGAGGTTTCCGCGATTCGCGGCCGCAGCCCCTCGGCGGTAGCCCCCGGTACCTCCCCCCGAAAGAGATGCTTGCCGCCTGCACCGAGGTTCGGAAACACGGCGACGAACAAGACGACGATACCCATGCCACCAAGCCACTGAATCAGTGAGCGCCACAAGAGCAACGGACGCGAGAGTCTCGTCTCTATGTCGGTGATGACCGACGCGCCCGTCGTCGTCAGCCCGCTCACCGATTCGAAGAACGAGTCCACCGGAGACATGTCGGCGCCCAACACGAACGGGATCGCACCGCATACACCCGCGGCGATCCAGATCAAGCTGACCGCCAGAAGGGCCTCACGCCGGGAGATGCGTTCGGATACGAACTGCCGTCCGTAGAAGAACGCCGCCGCACCGATCGCGCATACGATCGCCGCCGAAATCCCGAGCGCGCCCGCTCCCCCCTGGGGCCGGGTGGGGTCGGGCGACAAACGATCCCAAGCCACCCCGACCGCTGCGCAGAGCGCGATCATGACACCGATCCCGAGCACCACGGCGCCTACGGGGCGAATCACACCTCGGAGGTCTCTCGCTTGGGTGCTCACTCGCCCCTCGGTCGAAAGAGTCGTTCCACCGTCGCGCGGGCCTCTTTGGTGGTCATCAGAATGACCCGATCACCTGGGTGCACGACGTCCTTGCCGCGCGGAATGATGACGTCGTCCCCATGCACGATCGCGGCCAGCAGGGAGCCGCGCGGCAGGTTCATGCGATGCAAGGGCTTATTGACGGCGCGGCATTTGGGGCTAGCGGTCAGCTCGACGACTTCCGCCTGACCGTCTTCGAGCACGGTCAAGCTATGGAGGCCTCCGCCGCGGGAGAACCTCAGGATCTGATCCGTTGCGACGGTACGAGGCGATAAGACGATGTCGATTCCGAGTTGTCGGTAGATCGACGTGTAGTCGGCGCGTTGGACGATCGTCGCCGTGCGTTTGCACCCGGCTCGCTGCGCGAGCAGCGCGGCCATCAGATTGATCTCGTCGGCGCGCGTGACGGCGGCAAAGAGATCGTAGGTTCCAACCTCTTCCTCTTCGAGGAGCGCACCATCGGTTCCGTCGCCGTGCACGACTTCCACGCCGTCGAACTCGGCGCTGATCGCCTCGGCGGTGGCGAGATCGCGCTCGATCATCATGACGGTGGCTTCCTGCTGGAGGAGCTCTCGCGCCAACGCCTTGCCGACGACCCCCCCGCCCACGATACAAACGCGCCGCGCTTCGCGCTCCTTGCTGAATAACCGCTCGGCAACGAGTACGCCTTCCGGTCGGCCGATCAGGTACACGCGATCACCCTTCACCAAAACGTCCGCGCCACCCGGCACGAAGAGATCGCCATCGCGAACGACCGCGCTCACCAACGTGTGCGGCGGGAGCTCCACCGCCGACAACGGCTTGTTGAGCACGCGCGACTCTTCGAGCTCGATCTGCACGAGCTCGACCCTGTCTTGCGCGAGGTCGATGACGTCGGACGCGCCGTAGGACCTAGCGATGCGGCTGAGCTCTTGCGCGACCAGCACGCGCGGATTGATCACCACGTCGACCCCGAGGAGCCCATAGCGAATTCCTTCGGTCCATTCCGACCATGCGGAGCCCTGCACGCGCGCCACCACGTGCTTAGCGCCCAACTGCTTGGCCCCGAGCCCAGCGACCAGATTCATCTCATCGTGGTTGGTGACCGCAACGACGAGGTCCGCGCGGGCCGCGCCTGCAACCTTCAACAGCTTTTCGCTGGCGCCGTAGCCGACGATCGAAGCCACATCATAGTGCTCTTCGGCGGACTGGACCGCCTTGGGGTTCGAGTCGACGGCCACGATGTTGTGCCCCTCCTTGTCGAGGACGCTGAGCAGGTGGCGCCCGACTTCCCCCAAACCTATGACGACGATGTTCATCCCGATGTCGCTCCAAGGGACGTGTTCGAATCTTTCAGCTCGCGTTGCAGGTCGCCCTCATCGACCAGCAAGCCTCTCAACAAACGGGGCGCCAAAAGGTCGTTCAAGATGATCGAGCACAGAGCGACCGAGTAAGCCATATCGACGGCAGGCCCGTCGTACACCATACGAAACGAGACAGCCATCGCGAGCGTGACATCGCCGTGCGCGAGAAGACCGCGGAAGAGATCCTTGCGTAGGCTCGTGCCCCAACCCGCGATCACGCTGGCGAGCCACTTGGCGCCGGTGCGCGCGGCGACGAAAGCGACCACCGCAATGGCGGTCGGGATCAACGGGGACGGCGACCACAACGCACCGGCGAAGATCAAGAGGACGATCGTCATCGGCCGCTCGGTCGACTTGAGAGTCGCGTGCAGGAGCTGCCCACCGCGCGCGAAGTTCACGAGCACGAAACCCATACACAGATTCACCGCGAGTGGGGAGAGCTCGAGGAAATACGCTCCGCCGGACGCGAATGCGATGATCCCGATGAGCGCCAGGAAGCGGGAGTTGTCGGACTCGTCGCCGGCCAAGAAGAGCGAGAACAGAACCCCGAGCGCGGCCCCCAAGAGGACTGTGACCCACGCCCACAACGAGGCCGTGTAGTCGGTCGCCTGCGGCGCATTCTCGTGAAAGACACAGAAAATCAGGCCGAATGCAAGGATCACGGCGATGTCGCCGAGCCTCGTCCCGTTGCGCAAGAGCGGGGCCAGGCGACCGCTAATTTCGTACCGGCGCGCGAGTAGGTCGAACGGCTCGGCAGAGTCGGTGGCGGCAAAGCATGCGAGGGCCGCAGCGCTCAGAGCGGATTGGCCGGTCGTGGTTTCCACGATCAGCCCGCTCTCGAACAAATAGTACGCGCCAAAGCCGACGACGGCGCCAGG
The DNA here is from genome assembly GCA_027295555.1 of Deltaproteobacteria bacterium. Taxonomy (GTDB): domain Bacteria; phylum Myxococcota_A; class Polyangia; order Polyangiales; family Houyiibacteriaceae; genus SG8-38. The sequence goes on along the minus strand of JAPUKT010000289.1, from coordinate 3,170 downwards.
CAACAGGTGATGCAAGAACACGATTCGCCAGGTCGCCGGGTCGAGCTTCTGCATACTCGCAAAGTCGAAATCGGTCCCTCGCAGGAGGCCGACCCAGCCGGCCGCGAGGGCGATGATCGGCAATAGCCCGGTCAGGTCGTCGAAGGCGCCGATCGCCGGAAAGAAGGGACCCAGCATGACCCCGAGGAGCAAGTACTCAAGCCCGCTCACGACCAGGAATCGACGCTGCAGTCGTTCGACGACGTTGTGGGCGAGCACATACGCGACGCCGATCATGAGAACCAACAAAACGACCGTGCCGAGCTCGCCCGTGCTTCCCTGTTGTGGATCGCCGCTCGCCGCGGACGCGACGCCCGGTAACGCGCGCCAAGCACACAATGCACCCGCGACGACGCCGAGGACACGACCCCACGGCTGCCGCCCCACCTCTGCCTTCCCGGCCATATCCGCCCAATTGTGAAGAAGAAGACGTCGGAGCGGTAGTTTCCCGCTGGACAGGTGTTTAGGCCCGACTTTTGGGCTATTTGCGGATTCCGTCGAGGACGAGGCCGATTAGGGTGTTCGCCGTCTCGAGGGGATCCATCGGAAACTGATTTCTGAGGGCTGCGAGGGCCAAGGACTCGACGGCGCCGCTCACAGCCAGGGCGCTGACCCGGGGGTCGTTGACGCTGAGCAGACCACGCTCCACAGCCACTTCGCTCAGGGCGATCGCGCGATCGTCGAGCTCTTTCGCCAGATCGGAGATCGCCTGCCGGGCAGGGGTAGCCGGCGCTCGGCGCTCCTGAAGATAGACGCACGTGGCTTCGGGATACATCGAGAGGGTCGCGATGAGCTTCGTGCCCAGATGTCGATACGCATCGACGGTGTCATCGCGTCCGTTGGCCGCGCGGAGCTTGTTGTCGCACTCGCGAATCGCGCCGCGTGACGCCGCGGCGACGGGCTCGATGACGGCTTCGACGAGGTCTGATTTGTCGCGGAAGTATCGGTAGAAGTTGCCTTTGGCCATCCCGGCCTCGCGGGCGACCTCGTCGATGGTGACTCCCTCGATGCCGCTCTTCAAAAAGAGCTCGAGCCCGGCGTCGACGAGATCCTGCACGCGTTTGCGTCGATTGAGGTCGCGTTTTCCACCGAGAGCGCCTGGTCGCTCTAGAGGGCCGGCTCGTCTCGGTCGTCTCTCGTCATCCATCGACTACGCTCCTAAACGGGGTTGGCGGCTCGCGGCGCAGAATTATGGGGCTGCGAAGCGCGAGGTAAAGGCAGATCCACGAAAATCCTGCGCCTTCCGTCGATTCCGACCGAAACGTTGCAGACGACCGAAGAAACCGTCACAATTCGTAGTGTTAGGCACGTTTGACACTTCATGCGCGCCCACCTAAGAGCTTGGCTTAGGACCGACCGAGGGACGATGAATCTGCCAGCTCGCAAACCCGATTGGCTTCGCGTGCGGCTCCCAGTGGGGCCGGAACACGAAGAATTCCAGAGCCTCAAGGCCAAGTTCCGGGCTCGTGGCCTTCATACGGTCTGCGAGGAGGCCCGCTGCCCGAATATCTTCGAGTGCTGGGGCAAGGGCACCGCGACCCTCATGATCCTAGGGGAGACCTGCACCCGCGGTTGCCGGTTCTGCTCGGTCAAAACCGGAAAGCCCGGCGGCGTCGTCGACCCACACGAGCCCGAAAACACCGCCCTTTCGCTCGCCGAGATGGGGCTCGCGTACGTCGTGTTGACGATGGTCGATCGGGATGACCTTCCGGACGGGGGCGCCGCGCACGTCGCCCAGACGGTTCGGCGCATCCAGCACCACAGCCCAGACCTTCGCGTCGAGACCTTGCTCGGCGACTTCCTCGGTCGCCATGACGACGTCCGCACGGTCGTTCAAGAAGGGCAGCCCGATGTCTTCGCGCACAACGTCGAAGTCGTGCCGCGCTTGCAGCGGACGATTCGAGATGCGCGATGCTCGTGGGATTGCTCGGTCGACGTTCTGCGCGCCGCCAAAGAGATGGGCTCGGCGATCACCAAGTCGTCGTTGATGGTGGGGCTCGGCGAGACGCAAGACGAGATGCTCGAAGCGATGCAGCTCTTGCGAGACGCCAAGGTCGACGTGCTCACCGTCGGGCAGTACCTGCGCCCGACCAAGAAGCACGCCAATGTCGAGCGATATGTCGAGCCCGAGGAGTTCGCCGAGTACGAGGCGGCCGGGCTTCAAATGGGATTCCGCTTCGTGGCGTCCGGGCCACTGGTTCGGTCGAGCTATCGCGCGGCGGAGGCTTTTCTTCGGGATGCGCTCGTTCGAGGGGAACGATCGAACGAGCCTCCCGTGATGGATCGCTACGGGAAGAAGCGAAAGCTTTCCGTAGTTACGTAAGGGGGTACATGCACATCATTTGCGAAGACGGAAACCTCGACCCGGGGCTGTCGATCGACCAGGTAGTCGCGCTCTACAAGGCGATGACACGCACGCGCGTCGTCGATGACCGGTTGGAGCGACTGCAGCGACAGGGGCGGATCGCATTTCACGTCGGCTCGCTCGGGGAAGAAGCGGCGATCATCGGCTCGGCGGCGGCCTTGCGGGATCAAGACTGGATCGTTCCCTGTTACCGTGAGGTCGGTGCCCTCTTGTGGAGGGGCTACCCACTCCAGCGCTACATCGATCACATGTTCGGCAACGCCGACGACCCTCTTGTCGGCCGGCAGATGCCCGACCATACGTTTAGTCGGGAGCATCGCTATCTTTCGGTGAGCGCCCCGATCGGGACTCAGCTTCCGCACGCGGTTGGCATGGCGTGGGCCGCGAAGAAGCGCGGGCTCGACGAGTGCGTGGGTGTGTTCTTTGGGGACGGCGCGACGAGCTCGAACGACTTTCACGCCGCAATGAACTTCGCAGCCGTGTATCAGACGCCGACGTTGTTCTTGTGCCGCAACAACGGGTACGCGATCAGCTTGCCGACCGATCAGCAAACCGCCACCCGGACCCTTGCCGAAAAGGCCGCCGCGTATCGAATGCCGGCCAGTCGGATCGACGGCAACGACGTGCTTGCGGTCTGGCGATCGGTTCAAGAAGCCGTACAGCGTGCCTCGCAAGGAGGCGGACCGACTTTCGTCGAGCTCATGACCTATCGACTCGGTGGGCACTCGACCTCGGATGACCCGCGGATCTACCGCACGAAAGAAGA
>JAPUKT010000288.1 GCA_027295555.1 Deltaproteobacteria bacterium | reverse complement strand
GGCAAGTCACTTTTCGGACCGCACGCCGAAACGACGAGGGCGAGCAGCAGCGAGAACGAAACGCGCTTCATGTCGGGGTACTCCTTGCGATGTCAGAGCCGATGGCGCCGAGGTCGAGGTGTAAAGGCGCAAACCCGTCTGGTCAACGTTTTCCGATGCGGGCTCGGCTTCCGATTTGGGGTTGTGGCAAATGATCGGAGCTGGCATTCTCGCCGGCGGCGGTGAAGGTGTTTCGTTATACGACGGTGGCCCTGTTGACGATCGGCCTGCTGGGCTGCGGTGGTTCTGGAGAGTACCGCAAGACTGGCGGCATCTACGCAGGGCGCGGCCCGAGCTGCGAGTACCGGGTGATTCGCAATCGGATCGTCGAGCCCTACGAGGAGCTCGGGGTCATCGATATCGATGCGTTTTCGGTCGGGCAGCTGCCGAGCAATGAGGAGGAGTTCCGCAGGACGGTAGGCTCCACGGTTTGTGGGGTGGGGGGCGACGCGGTGATTCCGGCGATCAACACTCACGGCCGTTGGGTCCACGGAACGGTCATTCGCTTCAACCCGGCCGAGTGCGACCGCTGCCGCACCGAAAGCATTATGCGCAATGGGGGCTAGCAACTCATGCTAATGGCCGGCCTGCTTGCGCTTCTCAATGCGATGGGCGTCGCTCCGTCCCCGGAGGACATGGCCAATTACAAGCTGCAGTTCCGTGAGCGCGGACATCACATTCATATGGACTTCGGTTCTACGCGTCCAGAAGGGGGAGGAAACGCGACTACCTGGGGCCTCGGGTATGAATACATCGTCGACCGTCAGTTCAACGGAGTCTCGTTCGAGGTGCTGGGCCAGAAGCTCGGCGATCTCTTGAAGGGGCCGCAAGACTGGTGGGTAGGCGGCGGGATCGGCTGGTGGCCGATTCGCCAGGTGAAGGTCTTCATGCAGGCGGGTGCTCTCTTCGATGACTTAGGCACCGCCGCCCAAGCGCGCGTGGGGGTAGGGTATCACTTCCTCTTCTTCATGATGGGCATCATGCCGTACGTCTACGTCCAAACCACCGACGACGGACGGTTCAGCTGGTCCATCGCGGTCCGGATTCAGTACTAGGGAGGAAATGGAGCAATGTACCGAGGAGTCCTGACCTTGATTCTGCTCGTTTCCGTCGTGGCGGGTTGCAAGGGGCCCCCTCCAACGAGCGTCGGCGCGATCGCAAAAGAGCCCAACCGGCTCTATTGGGGCGACACGCACGTTCACACCAGCCACTCGGCAGATGCATATTTCCTCCAGAACCGCTCGGCAGATCCGCATACCGCCTACCGATGGGCGAAGGGGCTGCCGGTGGTGCATCCCTACACGCAAGCCAAGGTGCAAATCCACACACCGCTCGATTTTCTGGTCGTTGCGGATCACGCGGAGATGCTGGGCGTCCCGCGCAAGCTCATGGAGGGCGAGCCGAGCGTCGCCAATACGGTCACCGGCAAGAAGTGGATCCAGATGATCAAAGACGGCCGTGGGGCACAGGTGTTCGAGCACGAGTTTGGCGCCGCCATCAACACGAACAGGGCGATCGTGGATTTTGAGACGGACGAGATCAAACAGGCCGCGTGGGGCGAGACGATCGAGGCGGCCACTCTCCATTATGAGCCGTGCGCCTTCACCTCGTTCATCGGCTGGGAGTGGACGTCGACGCCTGACGGCAACAACTTGCACAGGGTCGTCTTCATGAACGAGGGCGAGGAGCAGGCACTTCGGTTCACGCCGTTCAGCTCGTTCGATAGCCCACGGCCCGAGGATCTATGGGCCTGGCTCGAGGAGACCAGTCAACGAGTCGGGACCGACTTCGTCGCCATCCCGCACAACTCGAACATCAGCGGGGGCATGATGTTCGACCAGGTCGACAGCGACGGACGACCCATCACCGTCGAGTACGCGCGCATGCGGATGCGCTGGGAGCCGGTGGTCGAAGTTACGCAGATCAAAGGCGACTCCGAGACCCATCCGAGTCTTTCGCCGAACGACGAGCTCGCGGACTTCGAGACGTTCTCTCACCTGCTCAAGGTTGGCGGGGGCGAGGCGAAGGTGGGCGAAGGCGACTACGTGCGTACGGCGTTGCTGCGCGGTCTTCAGATCGACGAGAAGGTAGGGGCGAACCCCTACAAGTTCGGGATGATCGGCTCGACGGACTCGCACACCGGGCTCGCTTCCGCCGAGGAATCCAATTTCTGGGGCAAGACAGCAATCGATTCCACTCCCGAGAACACGTTCATGACGTGGGCTGGCGACATGAAGGGCAGCGACATGAGCGCGCAGGGGCTCGCGGCGGTATGGGCCGAGGAAAACACGCGGGGGTCGATTTTCGCTGCCTTCAAACGCAAGGAAGTCTACGCCACGACGGGGCCGCGCATTCGTGTCCGGTTCTTCGGCGGGTGGGGCTTCAAAGGCAAGGACGGAAACGCCACCGACATGGTCAAGAAGGGCTACACGTTCGGGCACCCGATGGGCAGCGACCTGACCCAAGGGCCGGAAGGGAAGGCGCCAGGGTTCTTGATGTACGCTGTCAAAGACCCCAGTGGCGCGAATCTCGACCGCATTCAGATCATCAAAGGCTGGGTCGACGTCGATGGTGTGGCTCACGAAAAGGTCTACGACGTCGTGTGGTCAGGCGACCGCCAGCGTGATGAAGACGGGAAAGTGCCTCCGGCCACCAATACGGTCGACGTCAAGACGGGCAAATATCGCAACATTTGGGGAGCGCCCGCGCTCTCTGGATTCTGGTCCGACCCCGATTTCGATCCACAGGAGCGCGCGTTCTACTACATGCGCGCGCTTCAGATTCCCACCCCGCGACACACCCTGTACGACGCCATCGCGCTCGGCATGGACCCCAATGAGACCGGGCACCCACCGACGATTCAAGAGCGCGCATATACTTCGCCGATTTGGTACACGCCGTGAGTCTCGTCGCTTGAGTCACCGAGCCGCATTTCGGAAGGAGAAGCACGAATGAGAGCCAAGACCGAGTGGTTGAAACGGTTCTGTTTGCTCTCGCTCTCTTTGCCCGGTCAG